>JAQGLD010000030.1 GCA_028293055.1 Alphaproteobacteria bacterium | reverse complement strand
CGCCGCGAGAATCGCGGGCCGCAGATCTTCCTCAGCCGCGCCCATCCCGACTTCATGAAGAAGCTCTTCGCACAGGAAGTCCCCGAGAAATAAGACTCTATCATCGAGAACAAGGCCGCCGCACGAGATCCGGGCAGCCGCGCAAAGATCGGAGTGATCAGCCACGACAGCTCGATCGATCCGGTCGGCGCCTGCGTCGGAATGAAGGGCAGCCGGGTGCAGGCGGTCGTCCAGGAATTGCAGGGCGAGAAGATCGACATCATCCCCTGGTCCGAGGACCTCGCCACCTTCGTCGTCAACGCATTGCAGCCGGCGACGGTCAGCCGGGTCGTCATCGACGAGGAAGAGAGCCGGATCGAAGTGGTCGTCCCCGACGACCAGCTTTCGCTCGCCATCGGCCGCCGCGGCCAGAATGTCCGCCTCGCCAGCCAGCTCACCGGCTCGGCGATCGACATCATGACCGAGGCCGACGCCAGCGAGAAGCGCCAGCGCGAGTTCGTCGAGCGTTCCGAATTGTTCCAGAAGGAGCTCGACGTCGACGAGACGCTCGCCCAGCTGCTGGTCGACGAGGGCTTCGGAGCGCTCGAAGAGGTCGCCTATGTCGAGCTCAGCGAATTGAGCTCGATCGAGGGCTTCGACGAGGAGCTCGGCACCGAGCTGCAGAGCCGCGCCCAGGAAGCGCTCGATCGCCGAGAGGAAGCGTCTCGCGAGGAGCGCCGAGCGCTCGGCGTGTCCGACGAGCTCGCCGAGATGCCGTACCTGACCGAGGCGATGCTGGTCACGCTCGGCAAGGCCGGAATCAAGACGCTCGACGACCTCGCCGATCTCGCCACCGACGAGCTCGTCCAGAAGAAGCGTCCCGAGCAGCGCCGCCAGCGCGAGAGCAACCGAAGCGAGGACAAGGGCGGTCTGCTCGCCGATTACGGGCTCAGCGACGAGCAGGGCAACGAAATCATCATGGCCGCCCGCGCCCACTGGTTCGAGGATGAAGGGGAGGACGCTGTTGCGGAACCCTCCCAATGAACGCCTGACGCGTAAGTCCCCCTCCCGCTTGCGGGAGGGGCTAGGGGTGGGCCTGGAAGAGCCTGCTCCCGCTGGCGAGGCTTTGCCCACCCCCGACCCCTCCCGTAAACGGGAGGGGGGAGGCAAGGCGCAGGCAGACAAGCACGTTCCCGAGCGCAAGTGCATCCTCAGCGGCGAGCATGATTCGCGCGATTCGCTGATCCGGCTCGCGCTCGGTCCCGACGGGCAGATCGCTCCGGATGTGCGCGCCCGCGCACCCGGCAGGGGCGCCTGGATCGGAGTCGACCGTGCGACGCTTGAAGCGGCTTTGACCAAGGGCCGGCTCAAGGCGGCGCTCGCCCGTGCGTTCAAGACCAGCGAGCTGCAAATCCCCGACGATCTCGGCGAGCGCATCGAGAGCGCCCTTCGCCAGTCGGTGCTCGACCGGCTTGGGCTCGAGGCGCGGTCCAGCACTTTGCTCAGCGGTTCCGACAAGATTGCCGACGCGGCCCGAAAGGGCGAGGTGCACCTCCTCCTCCACGCCGAGGATGCCGGCGAGGATGGCCGGCGCAAGCTCGATCAGGCCTGGCGGGTGGGCGGAGGCCCTGCTTCGTCGCGCGAAAGCAGCGAGCCGCAAGGGTTGGTTATTCCAGCACAAAGGCCCATATTGTCATTAGCGCTGGGTCGCCAGAATGTGGTACATATCGCCATGATCGACCGCGGTGCCGCGGCGCGTGTTCGCCACGCGCTCGATCGATGGCGCGCTTTTATCGGACCGAAGGCTGGGCTAGACGCCGCGACGGCGGGCACGCCGGATGCGTCGGCAGAGATTGTTACGAAGGAATTTAAGTGAGCGATACGACAGACAAGCCGAAGCTGGGAGCGCGCGCGCCTTTGGGCCTGAAGCGTACCGTCGAGACCGGCAAGGTGAAGCAGAGCTTCAGCCACGGCCGCTCGAACACGGTCGTGGTCGAGGTCAAGAAGCGCCGCATCCTGGGGCGGCCGGGGGAGGCCGAGCCGGCACCCGTCAAGGTCGAGGAAGCGCCGCAGCCGGCGCCGGTCGCCCGCGCTCCGCAGCCCCAGCCGACCGCCCAGCAGCAGCGACCCGCGGCGCCGCAGCGGCCGGTCGACGCCACCACGCGTCGCGAGCTTCAGGAGCGGCTGCTCCGCGAGGCCGAGGAATCGCGTCTGTCGACGCTCGAGGAAGCACGTCGCCGCGAGGATCGCGAGGCCGTGCAGGCGACCGAGGAAGAGAAGCGTCGCGCCGAAGAGAATCGCCGCGCCGAGGAAGAAGCCAGGCTACGCGCCGAGCAGGACGAGGCCGAGGCCCGGCGTCGCGCCGAAGAGGAAGCGGCCAATCCGAGCACGGCGGCTCCGACCGAAGCAGCGACCGAGGAAGAGGCGCAGCGCGGCAGCGGCGGCCCCGCCCGTGCCACGCAGCACGGCCCGGCACCACATCCGCCCGAGCCGGCACGGCCGGTCCGCGGCCGCGACGATCGTCGTCACGCCGGCAAGCTCACCGTCACCAAGGCGCTTTCCGACGAGGACGACAATCGCGCCCGCTCGCTCGCCGCGCTCCGCCGCGCCCGCGAGAAGGAAAAGCGCCATCACATGCAGTCCGGCCCGTCGGCCAAGCAGGTTCGCGACGTGGTCGTACCGGACTCGATCACCGTCCAGGAGCTCGCGAATCGGATGGCGGAGCGCGCCGCCGATCTGGTGAAGGCCCTGTTCAAGATGGGCATGGTCGTCACGGTCAACCAGAATGTCGACCAGGACACCGCCGAGCTGCTCGTCACCGAGTTCGGCCACAACATCAAGCGCGTCAGCGAATCCGACGTCGACATCCAGGCCGAAAGCGATCTGGATGCGGACGAGACGCTGCAGCCGCGCTCGCCGGTGGTCACGATCATGGGCCATGTCGATCACGGCAAGACCAGCCTGCTCGATGCGATCCGCGGCGCCAATGTCGTCTCGGGCGAGGCCGGCGGAATCACCCAGCATATCGGCGCCTACCCGGTGCAGCTGCCCGACAAGTCGAAGATCACCTTCCTCGACACTCCGGGCCACGAGGCCTTTACCGAGATGCGCGCGCGCGGCGCCAATGTGACCGACATCGTCGTGCTCGTCGTCGCTGCCGATGACGGCCTGAAGCCGCAGACGATCGAGGCGATCAACCATACCAAGGCGGCCGGGGTGCCGATGATCGTCGCGATCAACAAGATCGACAAGCCCGGGGCGAACCCGCAGAAGGTCCGCGAGGAGCTGCTCCAGCACGAGATCATGGTCGAGGACATGGGCGGCGAGGTCCAGGACGTCGAAGTCTCGGCGCTCAAGAAGACCAATCTCGACAAATTGCTCGAGGCGATCGCGCTCCAGGCCGAATTGCTCGAGCTCAAGGCCAATCCTGGCCGCGCCGCCGAAGGCGCGGTGATCGAGGCCAAGCTCGACAAAGGGCGCGGCCCGCTCGCCACCGTGCTTGTCCAGCGCGGCACGCTTCGGGTCGGCGACGTGTTCGTCGTCGGAGCGATCGCAGGCAAGGTCCGGGCGATGATCGACGACAAGGGCAAGCAGGTGAAGGAAGCCGGGCCCTCGGTCCCGGTCGAGGTGCTCGGCCTGTCTGGCGTCCCGTCGGCCGGAGACACGCTGACCGTGGTCGACAACGAGGCCCGCGCCCGCGAGGTCGCCGAATATCGTCAGACCCTGCTCGACCGCAAGCGGACGACCAGCGCCCCGGTCAACCTCGAGAACATGTTCGCCTCGCGCGCCAGCATGGCCAAGGAATTTCCTTTGGTGATCAAGGGCGACGTCCAGGGCTCGGTCGAAGCGATCGTCAACGCGGTCAACCGCATCTCGACCGAGGACATCAAGGCTCGGGTGCTTCACGCCGGAGTCGGCGGAATCACCGAGAGCGACGTCGTGCTTGCCGGCGCATCGGGTGCTCCGATCATCGGTTTCAACGTCCGTCCCAACGCCAAGGCACGCGAAGTCGCCGCACGGCAGGGCGTCGAGTTCCGCTATTACGATGTCATCTACCACCTCACCGACTGGGTGAAGCAGGCGATGGCCGGCGAGCTCGGTCCGGAGATCATCGAGACCGTGCTCGGTCGCGCCGAGGTCAAGGAGGTCTTCCCGGCCGGCAAGCGCGACAAGGCGGCAGGTCTGCTGGTGCTCGAAGGCGTGCTTCGCAAGGGGCTGCATGCGCGGCTCACCCGCGAGGATGTCATCGTCTCCAAGACCACCATCTCGTCGCTGCGCCGGTTCAAGGACGATGTCGCCGAGGTCCGGGCCGGCCTCGAATGCGGTGTCCTCCTCGCCGACACGAACGACATCAAGGCTGGCGATCATCTCGAAGTGTTCGAGGTCGAGGAGCGTGCGCGGACGCTGTAAATCTCCTCTCCCCTTCAGGAGAGAGGGTTAGGGAGAGGGGGAGTCTTCAAAACATTTAGTTGGCCGGGATTCCCCCTCTCCCGGCCTCTCCCCTGAAGGGGAGAGGAGTACATGCGCAAGACTCAATCCCCCGAAGGCAAATCGGTCCGCCTGCTCCGCGTCGGCGAGCAGATCCGCCATGCTTTGGCCGACATATTGATTCGTGGCGAAGTCCACGACGAGGTGCTCGCCAGCCACAGCGTGTCGGTGACAGAGGTGCGCATGTCGCCCGACCTGCGTCATGCCACCGTATTCGTGAAGCCCCTGCTGGGAGCCGACGAGACCGAAGTGCTCGACGCGCTCAAGCGCCATGTCCGCTACCTGAAGGGCGAGGTCGGGCGGCGGGTGAACACCAAATTTGCTGCCCAGCTCAAATTCCTCGCCGACGAGAGCTTCGACGAAGGCAGCCATATCGACGCTTTGCTCCGCGCCCCCAAGGTGGCGCAGGATCTCGCCGGATCCGAGGAAGAGTGAAGCTCGGCGGTCCGATGGAAGATGGCGAAATCCGGCTCGAGCCGCTCGCCAAAAGCCACCGTGCTGCGCTCAAGGCCGCCTGCGCCGAGGATCTCGATATCTGGCCGATCTATGCGATCAGCTACGACCCCGAATGTTTCGACGAGAGTTTCGATGCGCTGACGGCGCGCGACAATGTCCGCGGCTTCGCGCTCTTCTCCGGCGATCGGCTTGTCGGAATGAGCTGCTTCCTCAACATCGAGCCCGAGCGCGGCGTGCTCGAGATCGGCAATACCTATTATGTGCCCGACATGCGCGGCACCGGCTTCAATCCCCGGGTCAAGGATCTGATGGTCCGCCGCGCGATCGAGTGCGGATATCGCCGGATCGAATTCCGGGTCGACGCCCGCAACGCGCGTTCGCAGGCGGCGATGGTCAAGCTCGGAGCGGTCCGCGAGGGCGTGATCCGGGCCGAGCGGATCACCTGGACCGGCCATGTCCGCGACACCATCCTGTTCTCGATCCTCGCCAGCGAATGGAATTCACCCGGTGCCTGACAACGTCCTCTTCCAGGCCGCGACGTGGATCATTCCGCTGATCTTCGCGATCGTCCTTCATGAAATCTCCCACGGCTGGGTCGCTTATGCGTTCGGCGACCCGACCGCCAAGGATCTCGGTCGGCTCAGCCCCAACCCGATCCGCCATGTCGATCCGATCGGGACGATCGCGCTGCCGCTGATCCTGGCCATCACCGGCGCCCCGATCTTCGGCTGGGCCAAGCCGGTGCCGGTGGTGGCGCGCAGGCTGCGCAACCCGCGATTCCAGATGATCCTGGTCGCGCTCGCCGGGCCGGGTATGAACCTCTTCCTCGCCCTGGCAGCGGCGGCCGCGTTCGCAGTGCTGCGCGCGACGGTGGCCGGCGGAGGCCTGATCTGGCTGTTCATCTGGCTCAACCTGGTCAATTTCGTCGCGATCAACATCTTCCTGGCGATCTTCAACCTGCTGCCGATCCCCCCGTTCGACGGCGGCCATGTCGTCGAGGGACTGCTGCCGCGCAGCCTTTCGGTCCATTACGCCAAGCTCAAGCGGTTCGCCTTTCCCCTGTTCATCTTCCTGCTGCTGATCTTGCCGAGGCTGGTGCCGGGCGCCAACATCGTCTCCCGGCTGGTACGCCCGCCGGTCGACTGGCTGATCGGGATCCTGCTGCCTGGCCTGCAGGGCTGAACTTGTCAGCCCGACCGGTAAGACTTATCTTACCTTGATGAACGCACAGACCCGAGTCTCGGCCAAGGGCCAAGTCGTCATCCCCAAGGAGATCAGGACGAGGCATCAGATGTCGGCCGGGCGAGTGCTCGACGTCATCGAGACGCCGGACGGCGTATTGCTGCGGCCTTCGGTGCAAAAGCAGGGCCGTTCGGTCGATGAAGTGCTCGAGCGGATCAGAAAGACCGTCCGTTACGACGGCCCGCCCGTGACGATCGAAGAGATGAACGAGACCATCGAGCAGATGTGGGCGCAGGGCGGGCCGAAGGACTGGTGAGGTCCATCGATACGAACGTGCTCGCACGGTTCATCGTTCGCGACGACCCCGCCCAGGCCGAGGTAGCAACCGAGATCCTTCGAGGCGATGTTCTCCTGACTCCAACGGTCATGCTGGAAACCGCGTGGCTCCTTGCCTCGCGCTACGGCATGAAACGGTCGATCGTCAGCCTCAGTCTTGCCGACATCGTAAGCCTGAGCAATGTCACCGTGCGTGACGAGCGACTGGTGTTTTGGGCGCTCGAACGGGTGCGCGAGGGTGCGGACTTTGCTGACATGATCCATCTGGTGGAGTCGCGCGACGCGCGCGTCTTTGCCACTTTCGACGGACGGTTGGCGCGGCACGCCGGCGCCGACGCTCCGATCGCGATAGAAACGCTGGAAGCCTGATGGCCAAGCTCTATTTCTACTACGCTTCGATGAATGCCGGAAAGTCGACCGTGCTGCTCCAGGCCGATTTCAACTATCGCGAGCGCGGGATGGAGACGATGCTCTACACCGCGGCGGTCCATAACCGCTCGGGCTTCGGGATCATCGACAGCCGCATCGGCCTCACCAAGCAGGCCAACACGTTCGACTCGTCGACCGACATCCGCGCAGAGGTCGAGGCCGAGCGAGCGCGGCGCAAGGTCGACTGCATCATGATCGACGAATCCCAGTTCCTCAGCCGCGCCCAGGTGCTCGACCTCGCCTGGATCTGCGACGAGCTCAATATACCGGTGCTCGCCTACGGGCTGAGGACCGATTTCCAGGGCAATCTGTTCGAGGGCAGCGCCGCCTTGCTCGCCCTCGCCGACAGCCTGGTCGAGCTCAAGGCGGTGTGCGAATGCGGCCGCAAGGCGACGATGAACTTGCGCGTCGACGCCGAGGGGCATGCGGTGCGTGCCGGGGAGCAGACCGAGATCGGCGGCAACGACCGCTACATCGCCCTGTGCCGCCGCCACTTCATGCAAAGGCTGCGCGAATCCGAGGCGAAGCAGCTCCGCCTGACCCTCGACGACCAGGTCTCGGCAAAACGCTGATGCACGGCTGGCTGGTGATCGACAAGCCGGTGGGGCCGGGCTCCACCCGGATCGTCTCGGCGGTCAAGCGCGGGCTGCGCGAGGGCGGCTATGCCAAGGTCAAGGTCGGCCATGGCGGCACCCTCGATCCGCTCGCCAGCGGAGTGCTTCCGATCGCCCTCGGCGAGGCGACCAAATTGTGCGGCCGGATGCTCGATTCCGACAAGGTCTACGAATTCACCGTCGCCTTCGGAGTGGAGACCGACACGCTCGACGGCGAAGGGGTGGAGGTGGCGAGCTCGGACCGGCGCCCGGCCCTGGCCGAGATCGAGGCGGTGCTGCCGCTTTTCACCGGGACGATCGAGCAGGTGCCGCCGGTCTATTCGGCCCTCAAGGTGGACGGCAAGCGCGCCTACGACCGCGCCAGGGCGGGCGAGACCGTGGAGATGAAGACGCGGGTGGTCACGGTTCACAGCCTCGAGATCCTCCCCGGCACGGGGAGGGGGACCGCGCTTTGCGCGGTGGAGGGGCTGGCACGGACTCCGGCGCAGCCCCTCCACCAGCCTTCGGCTGGTCCCCCTCCCCGTACCGGGGAGGATTCCATCACCCTCACCGCCTGGGTCTCCAAGGGCACCTATATCCGCTCGCTGGCGCGGGATATCGCCCGGGCCTTGGAAAGCGTCGGCCATGTCACCATGTTGAGACGGCTGAAGGCAGGTCCGTTCACCCTGCATGGGGCGATTTCGCTGGACAAATTGGACGAACTCGCTAAGGCGCGCTGCCTTGAACAGGCACTCTTGCCGCTGACGGCGGGGCTGGACGACATCCCGGCTCTACCCGTCTCCCCCGACCAGGCAAGGGCGCTCCGCGAGGGGCGTATATTGGCCGGGATTGCCGCCAATCCGGGGCTCCATCTTGCGACCGACGCGTCTGTTCCGGTTGCTCTGGTGGAGCTTAGCGAAGGGGAACTTCGCGTGGTGCGCGGCTTCAACCTCTGATCGAAAGGAATAGACGATGTCGGTTACAGCCGAACGCAAGCAGGAAATCATTCAGGACAATGCCCGCGGGTCCGACGACACCGGGTCTCCCGAGGTCCAGGTCGCGATCCTCACCGAGCGCATCACCAACCTCACCGAGCATTTCAAGACGCACGCGAAGGACAACCATTCCCGCCGCGGGCTGCTGATGCTCGTCAACAAGCGCCGTTCGCTCCTCGATTATCTCAGGAAGACGGACGGGGACCGCTACACCAAGCTCATCGCGAAGCTCGGCCTTCGCAAGTAGGAAACGGCGCCTTCGGGCGCCGTTTTCACGTCCCGGCGGAGGCCGGGATCCAGTTCGACCGTGGGGCTGGACCCCGGCTGATGCCGGGAATGCTAACGGAAAGGTCGGCGTGCAATCCAGCAACGCCGGCACGGGCCATGATCGGTCCGACCAGGCCCCGGCCGCATTGGGCGGCCGGACGGAAGGAAAAAACGAATGTTCGATACGAAAAAAGTGGAAATCGAGTGGGGCGGCAAGACCCTCACTCTCGAGACGGGCCGCGTCGCCCGCCAGGCCGACGGCGCGGTGCTCGCGACCCTCGGCGAGACCGTCGTCCTCTGCGCCGTGACCGCGGCGAAGAATGTGAAGGAAGGGCAGGATTTCTTCCCGCTCACCGTTCACTACCAGGAAAAATTCTCGTCGGCCGGGCGAATCCCGGGCGGCTTCTTCAAGCGTGAGCGCGGCGCGACCGAGAAGGAGACTCTGACGAGCCGCCTGATCGACCGCCCGATCCGCCCGCTCTTCCCGGAGGGCTTCTACAACGAGGTCCTCGTGATCGCGCAGGTCCTCTCCTACGATGGCGAGAACGAGCCGGACATCGTCGCCTTGATCGCCGCTTCCGCGGCGCTGACCTTGTCCGGAGTCCCGTTCATGGGCCCGATCGCCGGCGCCCGAGTCGGCTATCAGGATGGCGAATATCTGCTCAATCCGACGATGGACGAAGTCCGCGCTGGCGATCTCGAGCTGGTCGTCGCAGGCACCCGCGACGCGGTGCTGATGGTCGAATCCGAAGCCAAGGAGCTGTCCGAGCAGGTCATGCTCGGCGCAGTGATGTTCGCCCATCGCGAATCGGTGAAGGTGATCGACGCGATCATCCGCCTCGCAGAACAGGCAGCCAAGGAGCCTTGGGAGCTCGCTTCCAGCGACGACAACAAGTCGATCCTCGACAATCTGCGCGGCCTCGCCGGCTCGGGCCTCGAGCAGGCCTACAAGCTGGTCGCGAAGGCCGAGCGCGTTGCTGCCATCGCCGCAGCCAAGACCCCGCTCAAGGACGCTTATGCCGACGCCGATCCGGCGACCCGGCTCAAGGCGACCAAGCTCGGCAAGAAGCTCGAGGCGGAGATCGTTCGCACCGCAATCCTCAAGGAAGGTCGCCGCATCGACGGCCGCGATACGAAGACGGTCCGCCCGATCGAGGCGATGGTCGGCTTCCTGCCCCGCACCCACGGCTCGGCTTTGTTCACCCGCGGCGAGACCCAGGCGATCGTCACCACGACGCTCGGCACCAAGGACAGCGAGCAGATGATCGATGGCCTGACGGGGCTGAGCTACGAGCATTTCATGCTGCACTACAACTTCCCGCCTTACTCGGTCGGCGAAGTCGGGCGCTTCGGTGCCCCGGGGCGGCGTGAAGTCGGTCACGGCAAGCTCGCCTGGCGCGCGCTCCACCCGGTCCTCCCGACCAAGGAGGAATTCCCCTACACGATCCGAGTCCTCGCCGACATCACCGAGTCGAACGGCTCGTCGTCGATGGCGACGGTGTGCGGCGGCAGCCTCGCCTTGATGGACGCCGGCGTTCCGCTCAAGCGGCCGGTGGCCGGAATCGCCATGGGCCTGATCCTCGAGGGCAAGGATTTCGCGGTGATCAGCGACATCCTCGGCGATGAGGATCATCTCGGCGACATGGACTTCAAGGTCGCAGGCACGTCCGAGCGCATCACCTCGCTCCAGATGGACATCAAGATCGCTGGAATTACCGAGGAGATCATGCGGGTCGCGCTCGACCAGGCCAAGGAAGGCCGCGCCCACATTCTCGGCGAGATGGCCAAGGCGCTCGACCACACCCGCGAGGAGCTTTCGAGCCACGCCCCGCGGATCGAGACGATGCAGATCGACAAGTCGAAGATCCGCGACGTCATCGGTACCGGCGGCAAGGTGATCCGCGAGATCGTCGCGCAGACCGGCGCCAAGGTCGACATCGACGACGAGGGCCTGATCAAGATCAGCTCTTCGGACCTGTCGCAGATCGAGGCGGCTCGCCGCTGGATCGCCGGCATCGTCGAGGAGGCCGAGGTCGGCAAGGTCTATAACGGCAAGGTCGTCAACCTGGTCGATTTCGGAGCGTTCGTGAACTTCATGGGCGGCAAGGACGGTCTCGTCCACGTCTCCGAGATTCGCAACGAGCGGGTCGAAAAGGTTTCCGATGCCCTCTCCGAGGGCCAGGAGGTCAAGGTCAAGGTGCTCGAGATCGATCCGCGCGGCAAGGTTCGCCTGTCGATGCGGGTCGTCGACCAGGAGACCGGAGCCGAGCTCGAGGATACCCGTCCTCCCCGCGAAGGCCGTGAGGATCGCCCGCGCGGCGATCGCGGACCGGGTGGCGGCGGCGGCCGTGATCGCGGTCCGCGCCGCGACGG
>JAQGLD010000001.1 GCA_028293055.1 Alphaproteobacteria bacterium | reverse complement strand
CGCGGGCGCCGCGCTCGCGGCGCGGGCCTGCGCCGTCCGCCGGCGGGGCGGAGGCTTCGTTGGTCTGCCCGGCCAAAGCGGGCTCGGCAGCGGGGGTCGCGATGACCTCGTTGTTATCGTCAGCCATTTAGAACTCCAATCCGCCTTCGCGCGCGGCATCGGCGAGAGCCTTCACGCGGCCGTGGAACAGGAAACCGCCACGGTCGAAAACCACTTGGGTGATACCGGCCGCCTTGGCGCGCTCGGCGAGCCTCTTGCCGACATCCTGGGCGCTGGAGACGGTGGCGCCGCTGTTCGAGCGGACCTCCTTCTCGAGCGAAGAGGCGGAAGCGACGGTGCGGCCCTCATCGTCCTTGATGACCTGCGCATAGATATGCCGGCCGGAGCGATGGATGGACAGCCGCGGACGCTCGCCCGCGCGCTTCCGGAGGGAGGTGCGGACGCGCTGACGGCGCCGTTCGAAGAGAGAGAGTTTCGCCATGGCTTACTTCTTCTTACCTTCTTTGCGGAAGATGAACTCGCCGCGATATTTGATGCCCTTGCCCTTGTAGGGCTCCGGCTTGCGCCACTGGCGGATCTCGGCGGCGAGCTGACCGACGCGCTGCCGGTCGTTGCCCGAAATCTCGACAGTCGTCGGATCGGGGGTCTTCACCTCCAGGCCTTCCGGCACCGCGACATTGACATCATGGCTGTAGCCGAGCTGCAGCCTGAGGTTGCGGCCCTGGGCGGCGGCGCGATAGCCGACTCCGGTGATCTCGAGCACCTTGGTGAAACCGTCGGTCACTCCGGTCACCAGGTTCTGCACCAGGGTGCGGTGCATGCCCCAGAAAGAGCGCGCCCGCTTGGTCTCGTTGGCCGGGCGGACGACGATGCGGCCGTCCTCGATCGCGTAGCTGATGTCGTCGAGCATCGGCATCGTCAGGGTGCCCTTGGGGCCCTTGACCGAGAGGATCGATCCTTCGACCGTCGCCGACACTCCGCTGGGCAGCGCGACCGGCACTTTTCCAATACGGCTCATCAGAATACCTCCGCCAGCACTTCGCCGCCGACATTCTGTTCGCGCGCTTCCGCGTCGGACAGAACGCCCTTCGGCGTCGAAACGATCGTGATACCGAGGCCGTTGCGGACCCGGGGCAGCTCCTGGCTGCCCGAATAGACGCGGCGGCCGGGCTTCGAGACTCGGCTGACATGCTGGATCGCAGGCCGGCCCTCGAAATATTTCAGCTCGATGCGCAGCCCCTTGGCAGGCCCGAGAATTTCTTCGCTGTAGCCGCGGATATACCCCTCGCGCTGAAGCACGTCGAGGACTCGGGCACGCAGCTTGGACGCGGGGGAAACCACGCTGTCCTTGCGCGCCTGCTGGCCGTTGCGGATGCGGGTGAGCATGTCACCCAATGGATCGGTCAATGGCATAGCTTACCCTTACCAGCTCGACTTCGTGAGGCCCGGAATCAGGCCCTTATTGCCCAGCTCGCGGATCATGATCCGCGACAGGCCGAACTTGCGGTAGACGGCGCGCGAGCGTCCGGTCATGCCGCAGCGATTGCGAACGCGGGTCGGGTTCCCGTTGCGCGGAATCTCGGCCAGCTTGAGGCGCGCGATCAGGCGCTCGGTGTCGTCGCGGGACTCGTCGTCCGCGATCGCCTTCAGCTTCGCATATTGGCCGGCATATTTCTTGACCAGCTTCTTGCGACGCTCATTCTTGTTGATCGAACTCAGTTTCGCCATGACTTAAGTTCTCTTTCCTTTCACGCAGGCGGCCTCAGGCGGCCTGCTTCTGGTCCTGTTCAACCGGGAAGGGGAAATTGAAGAGGCGCAGCAGCTCGCGCGCCTCGTCGTCCGACTTCGCGGTGGTGGTGACGATGACATCCATGCCGCGCACCTTTTCGATGCGGTCATAGTTGATCTCCGGGAACACGATCTGCTCCTTGAGACCCATCGCGTAATTGCCGCGTCCGTCGAAGGAACGCGGATTGAGGCCGCGAAAATCGCGGACGCGCGGGAGCGCGACCGTGACCAGGCGGTCGAGGAATTCGTACATCCGCTCGCGGCGAAGGGTGACCTTCACTCCGATCGGCATGCCTTCGCGCAGCTTGAACTGGGCGATCGACTTCTTGGCCTTGGTGACGACAGGCTTCTGGCCGGCGATCAGCTCCATCTCGGAAGCTGCGGTGTCGACCTTCTTCTTGTCCTGGGTCGCCTCGCCGACGCCCATGTTGAGCACGATCTTGTCGATCCGCGGGACCTGGAGCCGGTTCTTGTAACCGAACTTCTCGATCATCGCAGGGACGATCCGCTCGTCATAATCGGACTTCAGGCGCGGAATATATCTGGACTCAGCCATTGATCAGCTCCCCGGAACGCACCGCAACGCGGACCTTCTTTCCATCGCGGTCCTCGAAGCGGACGCGCGTCGGCTTGCCCGTCTTCGGATCCTCCAGCGCAACCTTGGAGACGTGGAGCGGCGCTTCGCTGCGCTCGATCCCGCCCTGCGGGTTGGTCTGGCTCGGCTTGCGGTGACGCGCGGCGACATTGATGCCGGACACGACGACCTTGCCCTCCTTGGGCATCGACTTCACGACCTCGCCGTGGCGACCCTTGTCCTTGCCGGACAGGATCACGACGCGATCGCCTTTCTTGATCTTCGCAGCGGCCATTACAGCACCTCCGGCGCGAGACTGATGATCTTCATATGCTTCCTGGCGCGCAGCTCGCGCACCACCGGGCCGAAGATGCGGGTGCCGATCGGCTCCGAATTGTTGTTGACGAGCACCGCGGCGTTGGAATCGAACCGGATGGTCGACCCGTCGGGGCGATGAATGTCCTTGGCGGTGCGAACGATGACGGCCTTGTGGACGTCGCCCTTCTTCACCCGGCCGCGCGGAGCGGCCTCCTTCACCGAGACGACGATGATGTCGCCAACGCCGGCGAAGCGACGCTTCGATCCGCCCAGCACCTTGATGCACTGGACACGCTTCGCCCCCGAATTGTCAGCGACCTCGAGGTTCGACTGCATCTGGATCATCGATCCATTCCTTCTCTCACTTCAACCGGAACCAGTCCGGCGATCAGCTTCAACAATCGGGCCCGATCGGGCGGGCCCGGAAAACCCTAGGCGATGTCGGCCTTGGCAGGGGTCGCATGGGTGTCCACGCGGTCGACCACCTTCCAGGTCTTGAGCTTCGAGATCGGCCGCGTCTCCTCGATGCGGACGGTCTCGCCCTCGCGAAACTCGTTGCCCTCGTCATGGGCATGATATTTCTTCGAGCGCTTGATGATCTTGCCGTAGAGGGGGTGCTTCACCCGCCGCTCGACATTGACCACCACGGTCTTGTCGGTCTTGTCGGACACGATGGTCCCGGTCAGGACGCGCTTTGGCATCTCATATACTCCTTAGGCCTTGGCGCGCGCGGCGCGGGCGCGCTCGTTCTGCAGCGTCCGGATCTGGGCGATGGTGCGGCGCACCTCGCGAACCCTGGACGGCTTCTCGAGCTGATTGGTCGCGGCCTGGAAGCGCAGGTTGAACTGCTCGCGCTTGAGCTCGCCCAGCTGGGTCGAGAGCTCGTCGTCGGTGCGGACCTTGATGTCGTCGAACTGGGCCATGATCATGCGTCCTCGAGCAGGGATTCGCCGAGACGCGCGATGACCTTGGTCTTGATCGGAAGCTTCTCGGCGGCGCGCTCGAAGGCGACCTTGGCGATATGGCCTGGGACACCGTCGAGCTCGAACAGGATACGGCCCGGCTTCACGCGGGCGACCCAGAATTCGGGGCTGCCCTTGCCCGAGCCCATGCGGACTTCGGCCGGCTTCGAAGAGACCGGCAGATCTGGGAAGATGCGGATCCACAAGCGCCCCTGGCGCTTGATGTGGCGCGTGATCGCGCGGCGGGCCGCCTCGATCTGGCGCGCGGTGATCCGCTCCGGCTCCATGGCCTTGAGGCCATAGGCGCCGTGGTTGAGATCCGTGCCACCCTTGGCATTGCCATGGATGCGGCCCTTGAAGGCCTTGCGGAACTTGGTGCGTTTCGGTTGCAGCATCGTTCGTTCCTAAATCAGCGGGCAGGCCGGACGCCGGAGGTCTGGGCCTCCATCATCAACCGGTCCTGGGCTAGCGGATCGTGGCCGAGAATCTCGCCCTTGAAGATCCAGACCTTGACGCCGCAGACACCGTAAGCGGTGTGCGCAGTCGCCTCGGCATAGTCGACATTGCCGCGCAGGGTGTGGAGCGGGACGCGCCCTTCACGATACCATTCGGTGCGGGCGATCTCGGCGCCGCCGAGCCGCCCTGCACATGTAATGCGGATTCCCTCGGCGCCAAGGCGCAGCGCCGACTGGACCGCACGCTTCATCGCGCGGCGGAAGGCGATGCGGCGCTCGAGCTGGTCGGCGACCGACTGGGCGACGAGCTTGGAATCGATCTCGGGCTTGCGGATCTCGACGATGTTCAGCGAGACGTCGCTCGAGGTCATCGCGCCGAGTTGCTTGCGCAATTTCTCGATGTCGGCGCCCTTCTTGCCGATGATCACGCCGGGGCGCGCGGCATAGATGGAGACCCGGCACAATTTGGCCGGACGCTCGATCACCACCTTCGAGATGGCCGCCTGGGGAAGCGTCTTCATCACGAACTTGCGGATCTTGAGATCCTCCATGAGCAGGCGCGCATAGGATTCGCCCTCGGCGTACCAGCGGCTGTCCCAGGTCCGGTTGATCTGCAGCCGAAGCCCGATCGGGTTGCTCTTCTGACCCATGATTAAGCTTCCTGCTGCTGCTCGCGGACGACGATGCGCACGCGGCTGAACGGTTTGACGATCCGGCTGGCGCGGCCGCGGGCGCGGGGCGTGAAGCGCTTCATCGACAGGCTCTTGCCGACCGAGGCCTCGGCGACGACGAGGCTGTCGACATCGAGGTTGTGGTTGTTCTCGGCATTGGCGATCGCCGAAGCGAGCACCTTCCTGACATCGATCGCCATCGCCTTCTTCGAGAAGGAGAGGATGTTGAGCGCGTCCTCGGCCTTGCGGCCGCGGATCAGGGTCGCGACGAGGTTGAGCTTCTGCGCCGAACCCCGGATCTGGGTCCCGACGGCGAGCGCCTCGTTGTCAGCCACCTTGCGGGGGGATGCTTCCTTGCCCATGGCTTACCTCTTGCCCTTCTTGTCGGCGGCGTGGCCGGGGAAGTAGCGGGTCGGCGCGAACTCGCCGAGCTTCATGCCCACCATGTCCTCGTTGATCGACACCGGCACGAACTTGCGGCCGTTATAGACGTTGAACACCAGGCCGACGAACTGCGGCAGGATGGTGGAGCGGCGCGACCAGGTCTTGATCGGCGAGCGGCTGTTCGCCTCCTGCGCCGTCTCTGCCTTCTTGAGCAGCGACAGTTCGACGAACGGACCTTTCCAGACGGAGCGGGCCATATCTACCTCTTCTTCTTCGCGTGACGCGACCGGATGATCATCTTGTCGGTCGACTTGTTGCTGCGGGTACGGGCACCCTTGGTCGGCTTGCCCCACGGAGTGACCGGGTGGCGGCCGCCCGAGGTGCGGCCTTCACCACCCCCGTGCGGATGGTCGACCGGGTTCTTGGCGACGCCGCGGGTCAGCGGACGACGGCCCATCCAGCGGCTGCGGCCGGCCTTGGCGAAATTCTGGTTCTGGTTGTCGGGGTTCGACACCGCACCGATCGTCGCCATGCAATTGGAGTGGATGTAGCGCTGCTCGCCCGAGTTGAGACGGACGATGACCATTCCGCGGTCGCGGCCGACGACCTGGACATAGGTGCCTGCGGACCGGGCGATCTGGCCGCCCTTGCCCGGCTTCATCTCGACATTGTGGACGATGGTGCCGACCGGGATCGCGCCCAGCTCCATCGCATTGCCCGGCTTCACATCGACCTTGCGGCCGGCGACGATCGTGTCTCCGGAAGCCAGGCGCTGCGGCGCGATGATGTAGGCGACCTCGCCATCCTCATACTTCACCAGAGCGATGAAGGCGGTGCGGTTGGGATCATATTCCAGCCGCTCGACGGTGGCCGGCATGTCCCACTTGCGACGCTTGAAGTCGATCTGGCGGTAACGCTGCTTGTGACCGCCGGCGATGCCGCGCGAGGTGACATGGCCCTTGTTGTTGCGCCCGCCGGTCTTGTGCTTGCCTTCGGTAAGCGCCTTGACCGGCTTGCCCTTCCACAGGGACGACTTGTCGACCAGGACCAGGCCGCGCTGCGACGAGGTGGTCGGATTATATTTCTTGAGTGCCATCGCTCGCGCCTCAAATACCGGTGGTGACGTCGATGGTCTGGCCCTCGGCCAGCGTCACGATCGCCTTCTTGACATCCGAACGGGTGTAGGGACGACCCTTCCACCTCTTCGTCTTGCCCTTCTGATTGATGGTGTTGACCCCGGTCACATCGACACCGAACAGGGCCTCGACCGCTGCCTTGATCTGCGGCTTGGAGGCGTCCTGGGCGACCTTGAACACGACTGCATTATGCTCGGAGAGCAAAGTCGCCTTCTCGGTGATGTGGGGGGCAAGGACGACATCATAATGGTTGATGTCGACACCAGCCGACTTGGCAGGCTTCTTAGCCATTGAACCGCGCCTCCAGCTTCTCGACCGCGGCGCGGGTCAGCACCAGAGTCTCATGCTTCAAAATGTCGTACACATTGGCGCCGACCGCCGGCATCACATCGATCTCGCGCAGGTTCGACGACGCCTTGGCGAAGCCGATGTTGAGCGCGTCGCCGTCGATGAACAGAGCGGTCTTGCCGAAGCCGAGCTTGGCGAGCTGCGCCTTGAGCGACCTGGTCTTGCCCTCTGCGACATCGAGGCTGTCGACGACGACGAGCTGGCCATCGCGCGCCTTGGCGGAGAGCGCCATGCGCAGGCCGAGCGCGCGGACCTTCTTGTTCAGCGACGGATTGAAGTCGCGGACTCGGGGACCGTGGGCCTTGCCGCCGCCGATGAAGATCGGGGCACGGCGATCGCCGTGACGGGCGGTACCGCCGCCCTTCTGGCGGCCATATTTCTTTCCGGTGCGGGCGACATCCGAACGCTCGCGGGCTCCGCGGGCGGTGCCGCGGCGCTTCTCGAGCTGCCAGGTGACGACACGGTGAAGAATGTCGGCGCGGGGCTCGACGCCGAACACTTCGTCGTTGAGCTCGATCTCGCCATTGCCCTTGGCGTCGAGGGTCTGAACTGTGACCTTCATGGCTTAGCCTTCCTTGCTCTCGTCGGAGGCCGCGTCGGACACGCTCGCCTCGGCGGCGTGCGCATCGGCCTCGGCGACACCGGCGGCAACTTCTTCGGCGCCCGGCAGGGGCGGCAATTCGTGGGTGGCGGCAGCCTCGACCATTCCGGCCGGAGCTTCCTCATGCTCGATCTGCTCGTGGATCGCGCGGATCCCGGCGGGATAAGGCGCACCCTCGGGGCGCGGTTCCTTGACCGAATCCTTGACCAGCAGCCAGCCGCCCTTGTGCCCGGGGACCGAGCCCTTGACGAAGAGCAGGCCACGATCGACGTCGGTGCGGACGATCTCGAGATTCTGCTGGGTGCGGTTGCGGGCGCCCATATGACCGGCCATCTTCTTGTTCTTGAAGACGCGGCCCGGATCCTGACGGTTGCCGGTCGAGCCGTGCGAACGGTGCGAAAGCGAGACGCCGTGGGTGGCGCGAAGACCGCCGAAGCCCCAGCGCTTCATCGCTCCGGCAAAGCCCTTGCCCTGGGTGACGCCCTGGATGTCGACATATTGTCCGGCGACATAATGGTCGGCGGTGACCTCGGCGCCGACATCGAGGAGCGCGTCCTCGGCGACGACGAACTCGGCGACCCGCGCCTTGGGCTCGACCTCGGCCTTGCCGAAATGGCCGCGCTGCGGCTTGGCGACATTCTTCGCCTTGGCGGTGCCGGCGCCGAGCTGGACCGCGACATAGCCGTCACGATCCGCTTCCTTGCGGGCAATCACCTGGACGTTTTCGAGCGCCAGGACGGTGACGGGCACATGGCGGCCGTCTTCCTGGAACAAGCGGGTCATCCCCATTTTCTTAGCGATCACGCCAGTGCGCATGATCATGCTCCTTATGACAGAGGCCCCACGGCACCATTGCCGGGGGCGTGCACGGTCCCGCCAAAGCGATGCTTCGGCGGAGTCCGCTCAAGCCCGGAAATATTAGCGTGTCCCGCCTGGGCTCTTGCTTCGCTCGAAAGCGAAACGGCGGGGACGCAGACCGCAGCATTGCTGCGCGGTATCCCTTTGTCTTTCCTGCCTTAGCGGCAAAAGCCGTAAGCCAGTCTGGTCGCGGCGTGAGCCGCGACGCGGCCTCTTAGGCCAGTTTGATCTCGACGTCCACGCCCGCGGCCAGATCGAGCTTCATCAGCGCGTCCACCGTCTGCGGGGTCGGCTGAACGATGTCGAGGAGGCGCTTGTAGGTGCGGACCTCGAACTGCTCGCGCGACTTCTTGTCGACGTGCGGCGAGCGGTTGACGGTGAACTTCTCGATGCGGGTCGGAAGCGGAATCGGTCCGCGGATGAGAGCACCCGTGCGCCGAGCGGTGTCGGCGATGTCGCCCGTGGCCTGATCCAGGACACGATGGTCAAACGCCTTCAGGCGAATGCGGATATTCTGCGTTTCCATACCTGCTACCGATGCAAAGAGCCCGCCTTCTTCGAAGCTTCGGCGGGCAAACCCGCCATCGCCAGTGAAGGCACCAAACCAAAACTATGCCGACCGGTGCCTTGCGGCCCCGGTGCGGCCTGAACTCGAACTGAAAGGCGTTCATCCGCTACAGCCAAAAGGCAAAAGCGGGAGCCGCGCGAATCTCCCGACCCGCGCGGCTGAAGGCCCTATATTACTTAGTGATCTCGGCGACAACCCCTGCGCCGACGGTCCGGCCGCCTTCGCGAATGGCGAAGCGCAGACCCTGATCCATCGCGATCGGAGCGATCAGCTTCACGCCGAGCGTCACATTGTCGCCGGGCATGACCATCTCGGTCCCCTCCGGGAGCACCACTTCGCCCGTCACATCGGTCGTGCGGAAGTAGAATTGCGGACGGTAGTTGGCGAAGAACGGCGTGTGACGGCCGCCCTCGTCCTTCGAGAGGACATAGACCTCGGCGGAGAAGTCGGTGTGCGGACGGATCGAGCCCGGCTTGCAGAGAACCTGCCCGCGCTCGACTTCCTCACGGCCAACGCCGCGGATCAGCGCGCCGATATTGTCGCCCGCCTGGCCCTGATCGAGCAGCTTGCGGAACATCTCGACGCCGGTGACCACCGTCTTCTTGGTGTCCTTGATGCCGACGATCTCGACTTCCTCGCCGACCTTGACGATGCCGCCCTCGACGCGACCGGTGACCACCGTGCCGCGACCCGAGATCGAGAACACGTCCTCGATCGGCATCAGGAACGGACGATCGAGCGGACGCTCCGGCTGCGGGATCCAGCTGTCGACAGCTTCCATCAGCTTGAGCACGGCATCGTGGCCGATTTCCGGCGTCTTGTCGTTCAGCGCGGCGACGGCCGAGCCCTGGATGACCGGGATGTTGTCGCCGTCGAAGTCGTACTTCGAGAGCAGTTCGCGGATCTCCAGCTCGACGAGCTCGAGGATCTCGGCGTCGTCGACCAGGTCGACCTTGTTCATGAACACGACGA
>JAQGLD010000618.1 GCA_028293055.1 Alphaproteobacteria bacterium | reverse complement strand
GCCCATCTCGCCCATGTCCATCGCCCTGACCTCGCGCCAGCCGAACTGTGCCGCGTAGAAGTCGAAGGCGGCCTTCTCGTCGGTCGTGTAGAGCTCGTGCCAGCCGACGGTGCCGGTCGTACCTCCGACGAGTGGCGGCTGGTCCGGGCCGTTGGGCTTGAGCAGGTTGAACATTGCGCCCTGCGGATCCGAGACTACCGCGAAGCGGCCGACCTCCGGGATGTCGGCGGGCGCATGGTGGATCGCTCCCCGTGCCGCCTCGATCGCCGCCGCGGCGGCGTCGGTATCGGGGACGAGGATATAGCCGCCCCAGAAGGGCTTGGCGCCGGCCGCGGCGGGCGCTTCGGGCATGGTCATGACCCCGCCAATGCCGCGGTCACCGACCTTGAGCACGGTGTAGGCGGGGCCCGAGGAGGAGAAGGGTTCGGCCGTCCAGCCGACCACCTGGGTGTAGAAACGCTCGGCCGCCGCGCTGTCGCTGGTCAGCAGCTCGTACCAGAAGAAGGGATAGGGCTTGCTCATCTCGTCCTCCTATTTGCTCTCGTCGAGGATGATCTCGAAGCCGCCGAAGATCATGCGTTTCATGTCGAACGGCGCATCGGCCGGCGGCTGCGTCCTTTCGTCGGTCATCATCCTGGCGTGGCCCGCGTCGCGCACCTCGCGCGACGGCCAGAGCACCCAGGCGAAGACGATATTCTCACCCTCCTCGGCCTTCACGGCGCCGTAGAAGTCGGTCGACTTGCCATGAGGTACGTCGTCGCCCCAGCATTCGACGACCCGCTCTGCGCCGAATTCGAGGAAGAAGGGCGCGACCCTGGCGGCCATCTCCCGATATTGCTGCTTGTGTCCGGTCGGCACCGGAATGACGAAGCCATCGACATAAGACATATCAGGCCTCCACGAGCTGCGGCGGTTCGCCTTCGGGCATCTGGCTCATGTCCATCCACATCACTTCCCAATGATGTCCGTCCGGATCCTCGAAGCTGCGCCCGTACATGAAGCCATAATCCTGTGTCTTTCCCGGGTCAGCCTTGCCGCCGGCGCCGACCGCGCTTTCGACCGTCGCGTCGACCGCCTCGCGGCTGTCTGCGGAGATGCAAAGCAGCACTGCGCTGGACGCATGCGCGTCGGCGATCGGCTTGGAGGTGAACTGGCGATATTTGTCGTGGGTGAGCAGCATCGCGTGGATCGTGTCGGAAAAGACGATGCAGCTGGCGGTGTCGTCGCTGAACTGCGGATTCTTCGTGCCACCGACCGCTTCGTAAAAGGCGGTGCTGCGTTGCAGATCGGTAATCGGCAGGTTGACGAAGATCATTTTCGGCATGTCGCTCTCCATTCATGCGAATCGCTGTTTGACGGTGATGCGCGGATCAGTTATTAAAAGCAACCATGCGGTTACAAAAAATAACCAGAGACGAAATGCCCGGTCGTCGGTCCTATGACGATGCCTGCGGGACTGCCCATGGCCTCGACCTGATCGGCGAGCGCTGGGCGCTGCTGGTCATGCGCGAGCTGATGCTGGGTCCCAAGAGATTCAGCGACCTGCGCGCCGATCTTCCGGGAATCAGCGCGAACGTCCTGACCCAGCGGTTGGAGGGGCTGGAGGCAAGCGGGATCCTGCTTCGGCGGCGACTGCCGCCCCCCGCCTCGGCGCAGGTCTACCAGCTGACCCAATGGGGCTATGAGGCCGAGCCGATCGTGCAGGCTTTGGGGCGGTGGGCGACCCGGTCGCCCGCACACGACCCGAGGATGCCGTTGAGCGCAACCTCGCTGATGCTCTCGTTCAGGACGATGTTCGCGCGGGATCGCGGACGCTGGCTTAGGGGACGGCTCGGAGTGCGGATCGGCGATCAGGATTTCATCGTGAGCATCGCCGACGGAGGGCTCAGCGCTGAGCGCGGCACGATCGAAGGGGTCGACGCGACCGTGACCGGAACTCCACCGGCTATCGCGGCCGCGGTCTATGGCGGCGTCCCCCTGGCCGCGCTCGAGGCGGACGGAGCGCTTTCGATCTCCGGCGATCGCGCATTCGTCGAGCGCTTCGTCACGCTCTTTCCGCTGCCACCCAAGGTCGATGCGGCGGGCGCCTGATCCGGGACTCGTCATCGGCTTGCGTTAGCGCTACCATATCTTCGCGACCGCTGGGGATCCAACCCTGCGGCGCATGGGAGAGGGTGGATGAAACAGCCAATGGTCCTGGCCTGGCTGCTTGGCGCGGCAGCCCTGGCCGGCCCGCTTTCGGCTCAGCCGCCGCAAGCCGCGCCGGTCGGCCTTTTCCAGTCGGACGCGGATGTCGGCACCACGGCCCACAAGGGCCGCGTCGTCTTCGACGCCGTCACTGGGCGCTACCGCGTCACTGGCGGCGGAGCCAATATCTGGGGGGACAAGGACTCCTTCCACTTTGTCTGGACCCAGCGTTCCGGCGATCTCCACATCTCCGGCGATATCGAGTGGATCGGCGCGGGTACTGACCTGCATCGCAAGGCGGGTCTGATGATCCGGCAGAATCTGACGCCGGGATCGCCTTATGCCGACGTCATGGTCCACGGCGACGGGCTGGTCGCGCTCCAGTATCGCGACGCCCAGGACGGGCCGACCCGCCAGATCATGTCGAATGTCGTCGGCGCGAAACGGGTGAAGCTCGAGCGCGAGGGCGATTATGTCTTCTTCTCCGTCGCCGGCCCGGACGGCCGACTCCACCATGCCGGCGGCAACTACCGGATCGCCTTCCAGGCGCCCTATCTCGTCGGCCTCGCAGTCTCGGCGCATGACGACAGCCTGACCGAGACTGCGGCCTTCGCGAATGTCGCGCTCGAAGTTCCGAACCTCGCCTACGTCCCGGACACCGGTTACCCGGCCCGGGTCGAGAGCAGTCTCGAGGTCATGGAGGTCGGCGGGCTCCAGAGCCGCCGGATCGTCCGCCAGTTCGACGGCAAGATCGAGGCGCCCAACTGGAGCCGGGACGGCTAGTCGCTGATCTACAATGGTGGCGGACGGCTCTGGCGGATACTGGTCGAGGGTGGCGATCCGGTGGCGATTGCGACCGGGCCCAATCTCAAGAACAACAATGATCACGGCCTTTCGCCGGACGGCACGCAATTGATGATCTCGGATCAGTCGCAGCCCGACAATGTCTCGCGGATCTACACCTTGCCGCTCGCAGGCTCGGAC
>JAQGLD010000604.1 GCA_028293055.1 Alphaproteobacteria bacterium | reverse complement strand
TCCCAGAGCCTGCCGGCGGTAAACACGAAATCATGCTGGGCAGCGTGCGGACCGCGGAACGGGACCCGGCCGTGATGAACGGTGCGCGGCATCTCGGCCAGGCCGTAACATTGCATCACGCTCTCGCCGAACGCGGCGGTGGGAGTCACCACCGCATCGGCGGCCTCGAGGCCGGCGGCAACCAGTTCGGTCCGCCACGCAAGAGCGTTCGGAAGCACGGTTCCATTGACCGCCTCCCACCAGGTCGCGGCGCAGCTATGATGGACTATTACGACGGGCATGCCGAAACCGGTCTGCGCCGCCAGCGCCGGATCGTTGAGCTGGATCAGATCGACGTCGCAATCGTGCGCCAGCCTGGCGAGGGCAGCGCCGGCCCGCGCCTCGCCGCCCTCGGCGAGCCGGTCGAGCCCGGTTTCGACGAGGCTGAGCCCCGGTACCTGAAGGGCCAGGGCGCGCTGCCGTTCGGGCAAGGCCGGGCCGAAGACTGCGAGCACGGTCTCGATGCCGAGTCGCGAGAGGCCGCGGGCGAGATCGATACTATATTGCCAGACCCCGCCGGCCGGGTCGGTCGCGATCAGGATTCGGTTCATGATTGCCCTCGCGCGGGGCTCGCCTGGGCCGGCGAAGCAAGCAGCGGCGCGCTCGAAACGGCGACGGCGCTGAACAGGTTGGAAACGGCCAACTCACCCCCCTCTTCGATTTCGGATCTTTATGGTTTCGGTCTTGCCACGGGCACGAGGCTATTCTTCAAGCTCATCCAACCCTGGATCGGACGCTTTGTTCCGGACGCCCGCGGACCCCGGCGGAGCGTGCAGGATTCCGCGCAATCGCGCGAATGGAACCGGCGCGCGGCCGGTCGGTTGGCCCAGCGCAATCGGCTTCGTTTCACGGCGGTATCGATCACCAGGTGACTGCAACCATCCTCCTCATCCGGCACGCCGCGCATGTCGAGCTTGGCCGCGTGCTGAGTGGCCGACGACGCGACGTGGCGCTGAGCGGCGAGGGCCTCGAACAAGCGGAGATCGTCGCCGACCTGCTCTCGATCGAGCCGCTCGCAGCGGTCTATGCGAGCCCGCGCGAGCGCGCTTATTACACCGCCCGAACGATCGCCGAGCCGCACGACATCAAGGTCGAGATCGCGGATGGCCTCGACGAGATAGACTTTGGCGACTGGACCGGATCGGCCTTCGACCACCTCGAGGGCGATTCCGCCTGGTCCGAATGGAACGAGGCAAGGGGCAGCGCCCGCCCGCCTTCGGGCGAAAGCATGACCGAAGCGGTGGAGCGAGGCGTCGCAGCGCTCTCCGAGATCGCCGCCGGGCACAATGGCGAGATGGTCGCCTGCGTCAGCCATTGCGACATCATCCGCGGGATCATCGCCCATCATCTCGGGCTGCCGCTCGATCACATGCTCCGCTTCGACATCGACCCCGCCTCGGTCTCCCGGATTGCGCTCGGCGCGTGGGGCGCGCGGATCATGACCGTCAACGAACGGCTCTATCAATAAGCCCCGCAACCGGCCCCGCCGCGCCCTTGAAACCGCAGCGAACGAAGCCGGCATTTGCCCGCCGGCCGAAATAGACTATGCTGGCTGGCTCGACGGCCGGTCGTTCCATCGGGCGGAGGGGAAATCCATGATCGAATGCGCGACGCTGCGGAGCGGCCCCGAAAACGAATCGACGCGCGAATCGCGAATCGCGCTCGAGCGGTCGGGTATTGCCGGCCCCTTCTTGCGGAGGCCCGGCCAAATCGTTGAAAAGACACGGCCTCATCCGGCCGAACATGGGCCCTAGCGAGAGCGATCGGATAGCCTGAGCCTTCCCCGGCGGGCCCGACAGCGCGATCGATACGTTACAGGATTTTGACAATAGAGTGACTTTCTGCTTCACCCGAGCGCGTTTAGGGCTTGCCCCACACCATGCGAGTGCGCCAATTGACCCACTCCACTTTGCGGATTTTGTGCTGAAATGATTGAACTTCATTCGCCCGCCCAACGGCGGGCGGCGGTGGCCCGATGAGCCTCCACGATCCACGCGCGATCAACATCGCAATCCTTGGCGTAGGCAACTGCGCTTCCTCGCTCGTCCAGGGCATTGCTCATTATCAGAATGGCGGCGCCAACGAGCAGATCGGCCTGATGCACTGGGACCTTGGCGGCTATCGCCCCAAGGACATCAAGGTGGTCGCGGCCTGGGATGTCGACCGGCGCAAGGTTGGCAAGGATGTCGCCGAGGCGATCTTCGAGAAGCCCAATTGCACCGCCGTGTTCTGCGACCATGTCCCGCAATCCGGGGTGACGGTCGAGATGGGTCATGTCCTCGACGGCTATTCAGAGCATATGGCCGAGTGGCCGGACGCGCGGACCTTCCTGCTCTCCGACGCTGCCGAGCCGGACCGCGCCGCGGTCGTCGCCCGGCTTCGCGAGACCGAGACCGATGTCCTCTTGAACTATCTGCCGGTGGGCAGCCAGAAGGCGACCGAATTCTACGCCGAATGCGCGCTCGAGGCCGGGGTCGCCTTCGTCAACAACATCCCGGTGTTCATCGCCAGCAATCCCGGCTGGGCCAAGCGCTTCGAGGATGCCGGCGTGCCGATCATCGGCGACGACATCAAGGCGCAGCTCGGGGCGACCATCGTCCACCGGGTGCTGACCGACCTCTTCCACAAGAGGGGCGTGAAGCTGGAGCGAACCTACCAGCTCAACACCGGCGGCAATACCGACTTCCTCAACATGACCAACAAGGGCCGGCTCGCTTCGAAGAAGATCTCGAAGACCGAGGCGGTGCAATCGGTCGCCGCGCACCGGCTCGAGGACGAGAACATCCATGTCGGCCCGTCCGACTATGTCGCTTGGCAGAACGACAACAAGGTCTGCTTCCTGCGCATGGAAGGCCTGCTGTTCGGCGGCGTGCCGATGAACCTGGAAATGCGTCTCTCGGTCGAGGACAGCCCGAACTCGGCCGGAGTCGCGATCGACATGATCCGCTGCGCCAAGATCGCCAAGGACCGCGGCATCGGCGGTCCGATCTATCCGGCCGCCTCCTATTTCTGCAAGCATCCGCCCCGCCAGATCCCCGACGATCAGGCCCACGACGCGCTCGAAGCCTTCATCCGCGGCTGAGCCCTCGAATTGCGGACATTCAAAGAGAGCCCCTCCCCCGGGAGGGGCTTTTTTTTGTCAACTCCTTCGGGATTGCATCAGCCGCTTTTCGTCATTCCTGCGAGCAGGAATCCCGCTTTCTTCCTGGCTCACGAGAGCCGGCTTTCGCTGGAATGACGGGATCGAGGAGTGACTGGAGTGGCCGTCAGGCCGCGACCTCGCCGTAAAAGCCGTTGAGATAGACCAGGGGATCGACATCGTCGCGCACCGCGACTTCCTCGACCACGCCGATGAAGATCGAGTGGGTGCCGAAGCGGTGCTGGTCGGTGCGACGGCAGAGGATCGAGGCCTGGGCCTCCATCAGCCGAGGCGCGCGCTCGCAATCGACCGTCCAGCCTTCGGTGAATCGCAGGGCATGTTGGCGCGAATCCGCGAACATCCGCGCCATGCCCTCCTGCGAGCGATGAAGGACGTTGACGCAGAAGTGCGAGACGTCGGCGAGCGAGCCATGCAGCGAAGCGGCCTGGTTGATGCAGACGAGCAGGCTCGCCGGATCCATCGACAAGGCCGACATCGCGGTCGCGGTGATCCCCATCGGCCTGCCTTCGACGCAGATGCTGATCACATTGACCGTCGAGGCGACGCGGCGCATCGCCAGCCGGAAATTCTCGATGTCGTCGCTCATCGCCCGATCCCTGCCGGTGCTGCGGGCCCGGCGCAAGCGCGCGAGTCGTAGCCGGCGAGGATTTCGCACACCCAGCGGCCGGCGGTGAGCGCGCTGATCTCCCCGACATCGAGGCTCGGATCATATTCGGTAAGGTCGACCAGCCCCACCTTCGGCTCGGCCGCGAGCCGCCGCGCCGCAGCGAAGAACATCGCCACCGGCATTCCGCCGGGCCGCGCGCCCGGCGCTCCCGGCAGTTGGCCGCGATCGATCACATCGATATCGAAATCGACGATCACGGCCTCGACATGGGCGAGCCTGGCCAGCGCCTCGTCGATGATCGCCTCGATCCCTTGACCGAGGCATTGGCGGATCGTCCAGGTCGACGCTCCGGCGGCACGGGCGTCGCGGTGCATCTCCACGGTATTGGCGAAGGGCGCGAGACCGATCTGGCAGATATTGCGTCCCGGCAGGCCGTCCTCGATCAGGCAGCGCACCGGGTTGCCGTTCATCGGCCCGTCCTCGGTGCCGCGCATGTCGAAATGGGCGTCGAGCGTGATCAGCCCGACCGCGTCGAGCCGCGGCCCGAGACCGTGCGCCGCCGGCCGGGTCACTGCATTGTTGCCGCCGATCAGCAGGGTGAGGGCGTGTGCCCCAGTGCAGCGGGAGACCGCGTCGCGGATCGGCGCGAAGCCGTCGGCCGGCATCAGCCCCTGGACCGGGACATCGCCATGATCGGCCAGCGCGAGGTCGAGCGACCGGCCAGTCTCGACATCATAAGTGCTGAACCGGCGCAGCGCCCGCCGCACCGTCTCGGGCGCGAGATCGCAGCGGCCCGGAGTGACCGAACCGGCTTCCATCGGCGCGCCGAGCAGCGCCAACTCCCCTTGATCCGACAGCAGGTCGGCGATCGATTTCCAGGCCATGGCTTGCCTTACCCCCATGCCGTGTCAGGAAGCGACCCCGGTAGAGTCGATCGCTCGTCCTTGCGCCTTGCCCGGCACGAAATCTCCCCTTGTCACGCGCGCAAAGCTGGCCGACTTCGACCCTATGTGGGATCGGCTGCTGACCAATTGCCATGTCGCGACGATGGACCCCTCCGTCCCTGGCGCGTTCGGGGTGATCGAGGACGGCGCGATCGGCATTCAGGACGGCCGCATCGTCCTCGTCGGCCGGCGCGTCGAGCTCGCCGGCTACAAGGCGCGGAGCTTCGAGAATCTCGGCGGCACCTGGGTCACGCCCGGCCTGATCGACTGCCACACCCATCTCGTCTTCGCCGGAGACCGCGCCGGCGAGTTCGAGCAGAGGCTGAACGGCGCGAGCTACGAGTCGATCGCGCGCGCCGGGGGCGGAATCCTGTCGACCGTCAAGGCGACGCGGCTGGCCAGCCGCGAGGCGCTGATCGAAGCGGCGCGGCCGCGGCTCCGCGCCATGATGACGGGCGGAGCGACCACGATCGAGATCAAGTCGGGCTACGGCCTCGACACATTGTCCGAGATCAAGATGCTCGACGCCGCTCGGGCACTCGGCGAGAGCGAGTCGGTGCGGGTGGTGCCGACCCTGCTCGCGCTCCACGCTTTGCCCCAGGAGCGCAGGGACGATCGCGACGCCTATATCGGCGAGGTGATCGGGGAGATGATTCCGGCGGTCGCCCAGGCGGAGCTGGCCAA
>JAQGLD010000583.1 GCA_028293055.1 Alphaproteobacteria bacterium | reverse complement strand
CAGCCAGATGCTCGCGCTCGCCGGCCGGGCTGGGGCCGGCGAGCGCCTGCCGATCTGCATCTACGCCGTCGCCGGAGAGGCGGGCGAGCTTCTCTACCGCGCCGCCGGGCTGGTCGAGCTCGGCAGCGTCGTCGAATGGTCCAAACCCCTGACTGCGAGCGAAGCATGATATTGGATTCACCCCGGCAGGCGGCGCGCGACCAGTATCTGCGGTGCGGCTGGGCGGTCGTGCGCGGCCTTTTCTCCGCGCAGGAGATCGAGACCTGGCGGGGCGAGGCCGACCGGCTGATGGCGCAGCCCGCTCTGTTCGCGGACCCCGACGGACGCAATGCAGTGGTCAACTCGCGGCCGCGCTCGGACCGGATCGACCCGGTCACCGATCTTTCGCCCACCTTCCTAAACCTCGCCAACGACCCGCGGCTGTTGCGGGAAAGCGGCGCGCTGCTGGGCGGAGAAGCTCGCTTGTTCAAGGACAAGTTCATTGCCAAGCCGCCGGGTGCTCAGGGCTATGGAGTCCATCAGGACTTCACTTATTGGCCCAATCTCGGCATCGCTCCGGAGAAGATGGGCTCGGCAGCGGTCTTCCTCGACGGTGCGACTGCCGAGAGCGGCGCGGTCGAGTGCGTGCCCGGGGTGCACGCGCTGCTGACCCGCCCGGGCCGGATCGAGGATCCCGACAAATCCTCGCTTGGCGATTTCGAAACTGTGGCGGTCGAGGCCGGCGATGTCCTCTTCCTGTCGGGAATGGTTCCGCATCGCAGCGGCGCCAACCGCTCTGCCGGGTTTCGCCGGGCGCTCTTCTTCACCTACGCGGCCGATGCCGATCCGGCCCTGTACGAAACCTACCACCAACTGAAGAAGGCGCTTCCGCACGGGCTTGGGTAGGCGCCCGGCCGCGGCCTTAATGGGCCGAGGCGAGCTCCGCCGGAACTGCGCGCATCGCCGCTGCGATCGCGCGGTCGCGCAGCGTCCGCACCCGTGCGGCGGTCGCAGTGCGGCAGTCGCGCGCCCGGTTCTTGCCGGCCGGATCGGAGTCCGAAATTGGCCCGCAGGCCGCCGCGACGGCGGTCCGGATGCGGCGGTCGAGCTTGGCGATTCCGGCCGGATTTCCGAGATCGAGATCGGCGAAGCGAACCACTTCGACCCTCGGGTCAGCCGGAGTCCGGGCAAGAGCCGGGGTGGCGAATGAAGCGGCCGTGGCGGCCGCAATTGCGAGCAATGCGTGCATGATTGCCTCCTGGGATAGATAAGTTTGCGCCGGCGCCGGCCTGGATTCGCAATACACCCGCCTTCCCGCCGGGGGCGAACAACGATGTTGCGCGGCCATTCTTCAAAAGTGCAGAATGCGGTTCGACCCGAAGCGGAGCAGAACGACTCCATGCTCGACTGGAACGATATCCACGCCTTCATCGCGGTCGCGCAGACCGGGAGCACGCTGGCCGGCGCCAGGGTGCTGAGAGTCAGCCAGACGACTGCTGCGCGCCGCATCGCGGCGCTCGAGGCGGCGCTGGGCCTCACCTTGTTCGAGCGTCGCCAGCAGGGCTATCTGCTGACCGAGGCGGGGCAGGGGCTTCTCGGCAGGGCGCTCGCGGTCGAGTCCGCCGCCTCGGCTTTCACTGATGCCGCCGCGGCCGAGGCGCGCGAGGTCAGCGGCACCGTCCGCCTGACCACGGTCGAGATCTACGCGCTGACCGTATTGCCTCCGATCCTGCGCGATCTTCACGCCGCCTTCCCGACGATCCGGATCGAGCTCGACACAAGCGACGCGCCGCGGGACCTCGAGGCGGGCGAGGCGGATATCGCGCTTCGCAACAGCAAGTCGCCCAAGGGGCGGGGACTGGTCGGCCGACGTATCGCCGACGATCCCTGGACCGTCTATTGCAGCCGCGCCTACGCCGCCGGGCAGAGCCAGCCGCACACGCGAGAGGATCTGCGCGGCCACGTTTTCATCGGTGGAGGCGGATCCGGAGTCTGGCGGCACTATCAGGCCTGGCTCAGCAAATACGGGCTCGAGGACGCGGTGGCGATGCGTCAGGATACGGCGAGCGGGATGCTCGCTGCGGTGCGGTCCGGGTTCGGCATGGCGGTCCTGCCCACGTTCCTCGCCGATCGCGAGCCCGATCTGGTCCGGGTGCTTCCGCCCGAGCCGGGCGCCCATTCGGGCCTGTGGCTGCTCACCCACGAACGCATCCGCCACGCCCCCCGAGTGCGCGCCGTGACCGATTTCATCGCCGAGCGCCTCAAGCGGCTGGCGCGCGAGCGGCTCGAGCCTGGGCTCGCGGAATGGGCAGAGGTGAAAGGGACGGGCTAGGCGGGTCCTCCGACCTGAACTGGCATGTCGAAGAACGCTCTCGAAGTCGCCTCTATGCTCCGACCGGCAGAGCGCCGGACCGCTCGGCCAGCCGCAGCGGATGGCATGCCTGACCGGCAAGGAAGGGTGCCACCGCTTCGGCGCGCATCGGCATTCCGAAATAATAGCCCTGCAGGCTGTCGACGCCCATCGTCTCGAGCAGGCAGAGATGCTCGTGGGTCTCGACCATCTCGGCGGTCACCGGAGATCCGATCGCGCGGCAGAGCTGGAGCACGCCGAGCAGCAGGTCTCGCGCCACCTCATCCTCGGTGATTGAAGCGATCAGGCTCCCGTCGA
>JAQGLD010000578.1 GCA_028293055.1 Alphaproteobacteria bacterium | reverse complement strand
ACCAGCCTGTTCTTTGCCTGGGGGTTCATCACCTCGATGATCGATCCGCTGATCGCCGCGGTTAAGGGGATTTACAACCTCGGCGACCGCGAGGCCCTGCTCACCCAATTCGCCTTCTTCATCAGCTACGGAGTGATCTCGCTTCCCGCCGCAGCCTTGCTGACCAGGGCCGGCCATGTCCGCACTATCCTGCTTTCGCTGGCGGCGATGCTGGCGGCCTGCCTGATCATCCTGCTCGCCACGTTCGTCGAGAGCTATTCTGTGGTGCTGTTCGGACTGTTCGTGCTCGGCAGCGGAATCACCGCGCTCCAGGTCGCAGCCAATCCACTCTCCGCCTCGATCGGCGACCCGTCCAAGAGCCATTTCCGGCTCGTGTTCAGCCAGGCGTTCAACTCGCTCGGCACCGTCATCGGCCCCTATCTCGGCGCTCGGGTCATGCTCCAGGGCGCGGCCCACAAGGGGGGCGTGGTCGATGCCGCGGCGCGGACCGAGGCGCTCGGCCATATCCACAGCGCCTTCCTGATCATCGCTGCGTTGATGGGCCTCCTCATCCTGTTCATCTGGTCGTCGCGCCGCCGGCTGGAGGCCGCCGCCCCCGAGCTCACCGTCTCCGCCTCGCCGCTCGGCGCGCTGCGCTCGGGCTGGGCGCTGTTCGGAGCGCTCGCCATCTTCCTCTATGTCGGCGCGGAAGTGTCTATCGGCAGCCTGCTGTCGCTGTTCCTGAGCGAGAAAAGAGTCTTCGACATCCCGCTCCAGCAGGCGGCCGAACTGGTCTCCTTCTACTGGATGGGGGCAATGATCGGACGGTTCGCCGGCAGCGCCTTGCTCACCCGCTTCAAGGCGGCGCCCCTGCTTTCGATCGCAGCGGCGATGGCCGTCCTGCTCTGCTGCGTCGCCTTCGCCAGCGCCGGCCCGATCGCGGGCTATGCTGCGATCGCCGTCGGCCTGTTCAACTCGATCATGTTCCCCACCATCTTCACCTTGACGCTCGAGCGCTCCTCGGCGAGCCACGCCTCGACCTCGGGTCTGCTCTGCGTGGCGATCGTCGGCGGCGCCTTCCTGCCCCAGCTCTACGGTCATCTCGCCGATCTGGAGGGCCGCAATTTCGCTTATATCGTCCCGGCCCTCGCTTATGCTGCCATCGTGCTGTTCGCGCTTGCCGCCCGCAAGGCGCGGGTGCGGAGCGGCGATCTCGAGCCGCCGGCGACCATCCACTAAGCGATTTCCGTCACCCGCCGTGCTTCTTCATCCACATCGCGAGGAGCAAAGGCCACATCGATCCGGGCAGATCGGGCGGCAGATGCAGGCCGAAGCCATGACCGCCGGTCTCGAAGATATGCGCTTCGACCTTTACCTCGGCCTTGCGGCAGGCTTGGATCCATTCGAGGCTGTTGGCGACCGGGACGGTGTCGTCGTCGACGGCGTGGACCAGGAAGCAGGGCGGAGTCCCGGGGCCGACATGGAGCAAGGGTGAGCGCGAGGCGATGCGCTCGGGCGTCGGACTGGAACCGAGCAGATTGTTCCTCGATCCTGCATGGCCGATTCTCGGTTCGAGGCTGGTGACCGGGTAGATCAGGCCTGCGAAAGCGGGTCGGGCGGAAAGCGCGTCGGCGGCATCGACCGGAGCGTAGACCGGCTCGGCGAAGGCTGTGGCAAGGCTGGCGGCGAGATGGCCGCCCGCCGAGAAGCCGACAATGCCGAGCCGGGCGGGATCGATCCGGAAGTCGAGCTCGCGGCTGCGGATCAGCCGCATCGCGCGCTGCGCGTCCTGGAGCGGAACAACCTGGGCATTGTCCCACCCCTCGGCGGGCAGCCGGTAGGTGAGGACGAACAGGGTCGTGCCCGCGGCGCTGAAGCGCTGCGCGATATTGATTCCTTCATTCTGCACCGACAGGAATTCGTATCCGCCGCCCGGCAAGACGAGCAGAGCCGAACCGTCCGGTCGCGCCGGCCGGAATACGTGCAGCTCCGGCGTCGGCACGCCGCGTATCCACAATTCACGCGCGCCCTTCGGGCCGTTCAGGGTCCAGTCGCGTTCCGGAAGGCGGTCCCGCGCGCCCGGCGGCGCTTTCGGCCAGATCGCGAAATGCTCGGCCGGCGGCCAGGCCGGGGCGTCGGGATCGCCGATCGCGGGCGTCGGCGGATCGCCCCAACCCTCGGCCGTAGCGGCGGTGGCGGCCAGCAGGCCCGCGCCGAGGGCGGTGCCGATCAGATCCCGGCGGTCGATCATGCGTCGCTCCCCATAGTCTTCTCGCTGCAGCGTTGACGAATCCCGGCGGGGCGATCAAGCGGCCCGAGCAGATCTCGCCGGAATCGGGAGGATCAATCTTGCTTCCGCCCCGTTGATCGCAATGGCACTCGCCCACCGGAGCCTTTTCCTTGCCGCCAGCGGTCCCGTACCAGTTCAAGCCGCATGAGCGGCCGCTCATGCCTGGTTCGCCAGCGACTCCGGACCATCCGGTGCCGCGCCGGATCGGCTATGTGCTGGTCGGCATCCTGATCGGGCTTGCCGGGGGATTCGCCAACGGCCTGCTCACCGCCAACCTGCCGCAGATCCAGGGAGCGCTAGACCTGAGCCCGGTGGAGGGCGGCTGGCTGACCGCAATCTATTCGATGACCAACATCTGCATGAGCCTGCTGCTGATCAAGTTCCGCCAGCAATTCGGCCTGCAGCGTTTCACCCGCCTGTTCCTGCTCGGATTCCTGGTCATCACCTTCGCTCAGATCTTCGTCCACAGCTTCGCCATGGAGCTAGTCGTGCGCGGCGCGGCGGGGATCGTCGGCAGCGGACTCACCACCCTGTCCTTATTCTACTTCATCCTGGCGATGCCGCCGGCGCGGCGCATGGTCGGGATGATCATCGGATTCAGCATTGCCCAGGTGGCGCTCCCGCTTGCTCGCATGCTTT
>JAQGLD010000484.1 GCA_028293055.1 Alphaproteobacteria bacterium | reverse complement strand
CCATCGGCAACAGGCTCGCGGGTTCGCAGGTCAGCAATTCGCCATCGGCGCGCACTTCGTAGGTTTCGGGATCGACCTCCATGAAAGGCGTCGCATCGTTGAGCACCATGCTCGCCTTGGAGATTCCACCGCGCGTGTTGCGTACCGCGAGCAGATTCTTGGCCAGGCCGAGCTGCGACGCGATGCCGACGTCGAGCGCGGCCTGCGAGACGAAAGTCGCGCCGGTCGCAGCGAGCGCGCCGCCATAGGCGCCGAACATCTCGCGGTAATGGACCGGCTGCGGTGTCGGGATCGAAGCGTTTGGATCGCCCATCGCGGCCGCGGCGATCGCACCGCCGATCAGCACCAAAGCCGGCTTCACTCCGAAGAAAGCGAAGTCCCAAAGCACCAGGTCCGCGCGCTTGCCTACCGCAACCGAGCCGACCTCATGCGCGATGCCCTGCGCGATCGCCGGGTTGATCGTGTATTTCGCGATGTAGCGCCGCACCCTCAGATTGTCGTTGTCGCCGCTCTCGCCGGGCAAGCTGCCGCGCTGGCGCTTCATCTTGTCGGCGGTCTGCCAGGTCCGGATCAGCACCTCGCCGACCCGGCCCATCGCCTGGCTGTCCGAGGCGATGATGCTGAACGCGCCGAGATCGTGGAGGATGTCCTCGGCAGCGATCGTCTCCTTGCGAATTCGGCTCTCGGCGAAGGCGACATCCTCGGGGATGTTGGGGTCGAGGTGATGGCAGACCATCAGCATGTCGAGATGCTCCTCGACCGTGTTGACCGTGTAGGGCCGGGTCGGGTTGGTCGAGCCTGGCAGCACGTTGGGAAGGCCGCAGACCTTGATGATGTCGGGGGCATGGCCGCCGCCGGCGCCCTCGGTGTGGAAAGCGTGGATGGTGCGCCCGGCGAAGGCGGCGATGGTGCGCTCGACGAAGCCGCTCTCGTTGAGCGTGTCGGTGTGGATCATCACCTGCACGTCGTGCTCGTCGGCGACCGACAGGCAGCAGTCGATCGTCGCCGGGGTCGTCCCCCAATCCTCGTGCAGCTTGAGAGCGCAGGCGCCCGCCCGGACCTGCTCGACCAGAGCATCGGGAGTCGCCGCATTGCCCTTGCCGGTGAGGCCGATATTCATCGGAATTCCGTCGGCCGCCTGCAGCATCCGGGCGAGATGCCAGGGGCCGGGCGTGCAGGTGGTGGCGTTTGTTCCGGTCGCCGGGCCGGTACCGCCGCCGATCATCGTCGTCACCCCGCTCATCAGCGAATCCTCGGCCTGCTGCGGGCAGATGAAGTGGATGTGCGAATCGATGCCGCCGGCGGTAACGATCTTGCCCTCGCCGGCGATGATCTCAGTGCCGGGGCCGATGACGATGGTCACGCCGGGTTGGGTGTCGGGATTGCCGGCCTTGCCGATCGCTGCAATGCGCCCGTCGCTGAGGCCGATGTCGGCCTTCCAGATGCCCGCGGCATCGACGATCAGAGCGTTGGTGATCACGGTGTCGACCGCGCCTTGCGCTCGAGTCGCCTGAGACTGGCCCATGCCGTCGCGGATCACCTTGCCGCCGCCGAACACGACCTCCTCGCCATAGGTCGTCAGGTCGCGTTCCACCTCGATGATCAGCTCGGTATCGGCTAGCCGCACCTTGTCGCCGGTGGTCGGGCCGTAGAGATCGGCATAGAGGCTGCGGGGTATGGACAGGCTCATGGCTCGAGCGCGCCCATCACTTCATTGTTGAAGCCCATCACCCGCCGAGCACCGCGATATTCGATCAGGCGCACCTCGCGGCTCTGCCCCGGCTCGAAGCGCACCGCGGTTCCGGCCGGAATATCGAGACGGCGGCCGCGCGCCGCTGCGCGATCGAAATCGAGCGCGTCATTGGTCTCGGCGAAATGATAATGGCTGCCGACCTGCACCGGCCGGTCGCCGCGATTTGCCACGGGAAGGCTAAGCGCCTCGCAGCCTGCATTGAGCTCTATGTCGCCCGGAAGCGTGAAGACCTCGCCAGGTATCATGACAGCGCCAAAGCGAGCCCGCCAACCAGGGTGGCGGCGCCGGCGAGCCGGCCCCAGGCCGGGCCCGCCACGCGCTGCAGCCCGAGCCCGGCGCCATGGAGCGCGGCGCTGGTGACCAGGAATCCCACCGCGAAAGCGCCGATCGCCTGCGTGCCGGCCTCGGCGGCATGGGCCTGGCCGTGAAAGAGGCCGAACAGGGCCACCAGGGCGACCCCGGCTCCGAGGCCCACCGGCACCGCAGTCGCGACGAGCAAGCCGAGCGCGAGCACCGAGGCCAGCACCATCGGCTCGGCCAGCGGAAATGCCCCGGGACCTGCAAGGAAGCCGAGAGCGGCGGAGACGAGGAAGGCGAGGGGCCACGCCCAGGTCGCCCGGCCGCCGCGCATGCCCGCGAACAGGCCGACCGCGATCATCGCAAGCAGGTGATCCGGGCCGGTGAGCGGATGCATCAAGCCTCCGCCCAGGCCCACTTCATGGCCGGGGTGGGCGAGGGCAGGGCCGGCAATGCTCAGCAGAGCGGCGGCGGCGATCATTCTGGCAGGGCGCATGGCGAAACTCCTTTGAGCATTCTGCTTTGTTTCTTGTTTTCGCATCGTTTTTACGCAAACCGGTTCCCACTTTTCCGCACGATGCTTTAGCGGATCGGATGGTGGATGGTGACGAGCTTGGTGCCGTCGGGAAAGGTCGCCTCGACCTGGATGTCGTGGATCATCTCGGCGATCCCCTCCATCACCTGGTCGCGGCGCAGGACCTGGCCGCCGGCTTCCATCAGATCGGCGACCGACCGCCCGTCGCGCGCGCCTTCGACGACGAAGTCGCTGATCAGCGCGATCGACTCGGGATGGTTGAGCTTCACGCCGCGCTCGAGCCGGCGCCGAGCGACGATCGCGGCCATCGCGATCAGCAATTTGTCCTTCTCGCGCGGGGTGAGCTGCATGGGTCAGACCTGCCAGACACGGGGGAGGGGGCCGCCGCGCAGCAAGGTCAGCAGCCGCGCGAGCGCCGGGCGCAGCGGGTCGCCATGCGGGGCGAGCATGCGGACGACCGTGATGCTCGGCAGCGCGGAGGCCGCCGCCTCTATTCCGTCGCCGCTGGGCAGCAAGGAGCGAAGATCGTCGATCGCCATCCGGTTCGGCCCCGCGAGCAGAACCGTAGCGAAGGCCTGCGCTCCGCCGAGCGTCGCTGCGCGATCCCGCAACGCCGCCAGATCGCCCTCCATCCGGATGCTGTCGGCATGGACCAGCCGACCTCCTTGCCATACTCGAATATGATCGCGCAGCGCCCCGGCCCGCACCCGCTCGCCATGAGCCCGACGTCCGAGCACGACCGCTTCGACCGCGAGCAAATTCGCATCCTCGGCAAGCTCGATCGTCAGTCTCCGCGACAGCCGGCTGCCTTCGAACAATATGGTTTCCTGCGGCAGCCATTCGAGCGACGCGCCGGCTTCCGCGCGCAGCCGCGTCTCGACAGACGCGTCGCCGCCGGTGGACCGGTAGACGCGCTCGGCCGTCTGGGTGGTGACGCGCAGGGCGGCGCCCGGCCCGGCCGAGGCCTCCCAGCGTAGACAGTCGCCACCGGCCAATCCGCCTGCGGTGTTGAGGAGGACCGCCTCGAAGGCAGCATCGGCATGATTGCGCGGACACAGTACCTTGGCCGACCCCGACTGCCGCAATGTCGTCAGGCGGTTCATGCTGCCGTTCCGCCGGATTTCGACCCGACCCTCTCCATTTGCGCGTTGCAGCATAGCGATGCCAAGTCTGGCTTGATTTAGGTCGACCGTCGAGACGCTCGGCCGTAAGCCGCTATCACTCTCGCAAGCTGGTGGCGCCGAGCTGAGCATTGGCTGCAGTTTCATGCCGGCTTGCCGAGGTGGCAAGTGGGTTCGGCAAGTTTATTTTGTGCAACGCAGCGTGATCGCCCACCCAAATCTGAGATTCGACCGGTCTCCTCGCTCGATCACCTGTCGGCGTTGGCGCCGGGTGCCCCGTCACGAATCTGGCTCCGCCGATCGCCTGGCCGCGCTGCGACACCAGGCGCCTAGCGCCACCAAAGGCGCCAGCGTGACCAGGAAGGTCAAGTGGTACCAGACCGGGAGGCGCGACCAGATATGCATGTGGATGGGCAGGAAAAGCGCCAGCATGATCAATCAGCTGATCCAGGGCGCCGCTTGGCTGGCGGGTGCGATGGTCCGGACGATCGCTCCGGCCGCGAGCGAGGTGATCGCTGCCATGGCGAGCCGCGCCACCTTCATTCCGAGGGTGAAGGCGAGCACCGGCTCGGCCTCGGAATAGCCTGGCAGCGTCTGGCGCAAGCCGATATTGATCACGGTCGCAACCACAGCCCAGCCCAGCAGACCGCCCACGACAGCAAGGATCGTTCTCCACATGACTCGTGTCCACCTTTCAATATTGTTCGAAACAGATTAGTTTAATTCAACTATGAAGGCAAGACTCCTCGTTCTCGGCATGCTCCATCGCGGCGACCTTCATCCCTATGAGATGAAGCGGCGGTTCAAGGCGGCGATGGTCGACTGCTTCCTCGATATCGACGTCGGCACGCTTTATTACGCGATCCGCCAGCTCGAGAAGGAGGGCTTGATCGGCGCCATCGCCGAGGAGCGGGTGGTGCGGGGCGGGGTACGGACCATCTACCGGATCACGCCCAAGGGCCGCGCCGAATTCCAGGACGGCTTCTTCCGGCAGCTTGAAACGGACGGTCCGGTCTCGCAGACGCTCTACGGCGCGATGCTCTTCCTGCATTGCGTCGACCCCGCGAAACTGATCGAGGCAATCAAGGGCCGGATCGCCCGCCTGGAGGAATTGATCGACAAGCTGGATCCGGTGCGCGCGCAAATGGGCGCGCTTCCGACCGGCAGCGAGCATCTGTTTCGCCATATCGAGCAGCAGAGGCGGCTCGACCGCGACTGGCTCAGGGGCTTGCTGGCCGACATCGAGGCCGAGCCTGTGGAGCAGGCTGGGTTGGTTCCGCCCGACACGGATGCCTCCGCGCGGCGAGGTGACGACTGACGCGTCTCAGGCACATCGGCGATGGTGCCCCGGACCGCTCAGTTCATGGGTCGCGACTTTCGTCGGGATGAATCGGGTGGAGGCGCACCCTGATCGCCTCCCCGGCAGCGAGTTCGACCTCCTCGCAATTATCACCCGGTCCCGCCCGGTCCACGACCAGGAAGTCGCTCTCGCCGCCCTGTGCCAGCAGGAAATGGTGCCAGACGCCCTTGCGGTATTGGACGCCCTGGTTCGGCTCGGCGTGGAACAGGTGGATCGCGGCGGGGTCGAATCGGCCCGCGGGCGCGACCGCGACCAGAAAGGGCCTGCCGCTCAAGGGCACGAAGCTCTGGCTACCGAGCGGGTGGCGCTCGAAGGTCTTGAGCACCAGCTCGGCGAGCGGACGGGCGCGGAACAGGCTGATCACCGGGGCGCCGCCGCCTTCGGCGACATCCACTTGTGCCAGCGCGTCGTAGCGGGTGGCATGGCCCTGGTTGATGTCGATCTTCACAGCATCGTCACTGGCCTCGATCACGCTCCCGTAAGGGGCGAAGGCCTCGGCGGTCAGCGGCTCGGGAATAAGTTCACGCATTTGCCATGATCCCTCTTGCCGCATTTGGAGGCTTGTGCACCGCCCGGCTCCGCTTCAACTAGCGGGCCATGATAGGCAGTCCCCTTGACCGATAGCTACCCCCGGGATCTCGCCGGCTATGGCCGCACGCCGCCCCGCGCCGACTGGCCCGGCGGGGCGCGGATCGCAGTGCAGTGCGTGCTCAATTACGAGGAAGGCGCCGAGGCCAATGTCCTCGACGGCGATCCCGCTTCGGAGATATTCCTGTCCGATATCGCCAATGCGGCACCGGTGCCGGGGGCGCGGCATATGAGCATGGAGCAGATTTACGAATACGGCTCGCGCGCCGGTGTGTGGCGGCTGCTTCGCCTGTTCCGGCGCTTCGATATTCCGCTCACCATCTTCGGAGTCGCGCTCGCGATGCAGCGCAACCCGGCGGTGGTCGAGGCCTTCCTCGAGGCCGGGCACGAAATCGCCTCGCACGGGTGGCGCTGGATCAATTATCAATATGTGCCTGAAGACGTCGAGCGTGCCGACATGGCCCGTGCGATCGAGGTCCATCGCCAGCTGACCGGGGAGCGTCCGCTCGGCTGGTATACCGGTCGGACCAGCCCCAATACGCGGCGCCTAGCCGCCGAGGAGGGCGGCTTCCTCTACGATGCCGACGATTATTCGGACGATCTGCCCTTCTGGACGAAGGCGGCCGGGCGCGATCATCTGATTGTCCCTTATTCGCTGGAGACCAACGACATGCGTTTCGCCAGCGCCAACATGCACACCGGAGACCAGTTCTTCGCTTACCTGCGCGACACGTTCGACACGCTCTACGCCGAGGGCGAGGAAAGCCCGAAGATGATGTCCGTCGGCCTCCACTGCCGCCTCGCCGGGCGGCCGGGCAAGATCGCGGGGCTCGAGCGTTTCCTGCGCCACGCCGCCGCGCACCAGGACGTCTGGTTCTGCCGGCGCGTCGACATTGCCCGCCACTGGCGCGAAGCGCATCCGGCGGGCGCACGCGCATGAGCCGGTTCGACGATCTGCGCCGGCACCATATCGATCTCGCCCAACCCCGGCTTGGCTCGGAGGTGGTTTATGCGACCGACGATTTCTTCGCCGAAAAGTCGCGACTGATCGACCCGTCCGATCCGGTCTTCCTCCCCGGCAAATATGATGACAACGGCAAGTGGATGGACGGTTGGGAGA
>JAQGLD010000482.1 GCA_028293055.1 Alphaproteobacteria bacterium | reverse complement strand
CCTGCGGGTCCACGGGCTGCAGATAATGCACTCCTACAGGAACAATGCCCTTGCGAGAGAGGATTCGCAGCGCGTTGGCGGCCGCGCCTTCGTCGCCGACCCAGGCGATGTCCTCGACCGCCGGGCCATAATCGATCGCCACCGGCTGGACCCGGATCCCCGGCAGCGGCGGAAACAAGGCAGCAAGCAGGCTGGCCCGGAACGGCAGGACGCGATGGCCGCCCTCGGTGGTGCCTTCCGGAAACAGGGCGACCGCTCGGCCGCCGGCCAGCGCGGTCCGCAACGCATCGGCCTGACCTTGCACCGCGCGCTTCTGCTCACGGGCGACGAACACCGAATCGTTGAGGCTGGCGAGCCAGCCGAACAGCGGCCAGTCGGCCACTTCGGCCTTGGACACGAAGGCCGCGCCGCTCGTCCCGGCGACCAGCATGATGTCGAGCCAGCTCACGTGGTTGGCGAGGAACAGCACCTGCCGCTTCAACGGGGATCCTGTGACCCGCGGCCGCATGCCGGCGGCAAAGGCGACCATGAACAGGAAACGGCGCGGCCAGGGCGAGCGCCGGCCGGCAAGCTTCCAGGCGTAATGGAGCGGCAGGCAGAGGATCAGGGCGCCGGCAATTCCGGCGATACGCCGTGCCAGCCTGAGCCTGGCGGCGACCGTCACGCCTTCCGGCGATCCAGCGCGACGCCGTAAAGCTCCATGCGATGGTCGACGAGCCGGAAGCCGAGCTTCTCGGCTATGCGCCGCTGGAGCGTCTCGAGCTCCTCGTCTGCGAATTCGATGACCCTGCCGGTCTCGACGTCGATGAGATGGTCGTGATGGGTTTCGGCAGCCGCTTCGTAGCGGGCACGGCCGTCGCCGAAATCGTGGCGCTCGAGGATTCCGGCTTCCTCGAACAGACGCACCGTCCGGTAAACGGTCGCGATCGAGATGCCGCTGTCGATCGCCGAGGCGCGGGCGTGGAGCGCTTCGACGTCGGGATGGTCTTCGGATTCGGAGAGCACGCGAGCGATCACCCGCCTCTGCTCGGTGATCCTGAGGCCCTTTTCGGCGCAAAGTGCCTCTATATCGATCCGGCGAGTCATGATTGGGTCCGATGTAGACGAATCGGCTGGCCGGTAAAGGTGCGCCGGAGGCCCCCGCCCCGGCGCAGCGAGGTCATTTGCGTCCGGACCGGCGGCGCTTGGTACCCAGGCCGATCTTCTTGGCGAGGCTGCGGCGCTGCTCGGCATAATTGGGAGCAACCATCGGATAGTCAGCGCTGAGGCCCCATTTCTGACGATATTCGTCGGGCGTCATCTGGTAATGGGTCATTAGATGGCGCTTCAGCATCTTGAGCTTCTTGCCGTCTTCGAGGCAGACGATGAAGTCCGGCTTGATCGACGAACGGATCGAGACTGCCGGCTCCAGCTTGACCGGCGGAGCTTCCGGCTCGCTGCCGAGCCCGCTCAGCGCGCCGTGGATATTCTGGATCAGCGCCGGCAGATCGTTGACCGCTACGCTGTTGTTGCTGACATGAGCCGAAACGATATCGGCGGTGAGGGTGATAAGGGTCTCCGTGAGTTCGCTGCTTTCAGCCATTAGCCTACCATATGTCTTGCCACGATTGATCCCATTGCCCTTCGTCAACGGAATGGGACGCTCGTCCCCGATGTTCAAGTGAAATTTCGGAAATCGCGGATTCCGATGCTTCAGCTCTTCGCTGAGCGCGACAGCGTCAGCGCATCGTAGAGCCGGCCGTCGTTGCCGCTATAGTAATTTCTTCGGCGCCCGACTTCACGAAAGCCGGCGCCTTCGTACAGACGAAGCGCCGGGTTGCCGTCGCGCACTTCCAGATGAAGATCTTCGACGCCTTTTCTTTGCGAGATCATTGTGAAGCGGTCGAGCAGCATCGCCCCAACGCCGCGTCGCTGGTGCGAGCGGGCGACCGCCAGCAGGAGCAATTCGGCCTCGCGAAGCACCGCCCGCGAAAGCGCGAAGCCGACCACCCGGTCTCCCTCGCGGGCCAGCGAGAGCCAGACCCCCGGCATCGGCAGCAGCCCGGCGCATTGCGGCGCGGTCCACGCCTCGCCGAACGCCGGATCGAAACTGTCGGCCATCACGTCCATCACGGAATCGAGAAACGCGAGGCCGGCCTCCTCGATCAGGATGGTATCGCTCATGCCATCGGCCGGGCGTCTGGGGCTCGGCCGTAGATCGGCCGAGCTGGCAGCGAACGAAGGGCAGGGGGGAGCAGCCGGGCGTCGGCGGCATCCGGAAGGGTGTCCAGCGCCCTGCCATGGCCCCGCGCCTTCACCAGCGCCTCGGCGCCCGAGCCGGCGACGAGCTCGGCCTGCGCCGATGCCGCCGCTTCGGCCGGCGGCAACGATCGCAATGCGTCGGTCGCGGCCAAAGGATCATTGCGGAAGCTTTGCACGAAAAGCTCGCCATGTCCCCCCTGAAGGGCGACCGTAACCTCGCGCGCGCCGGAAGCAGCGGCAACGAGCGCGGTGGACGAATAGCCGCTGACCTCGATCCCCCAGCCGATCGCCAGCCCGTGAGCGGCGGCCAGGCCGACGCGAATGCCGGTGAAGCTGCCCGGGCCGCAATCCACCAGGATCGAATCCGGCCGCCGGCCGGCAAGCAGGGATTCGACCATCGGAAGGAGATGCTCCGCATGGCCGCGACCGACGACCGCGTGGCGCCGCTCGATCACCTTGTCGCCGTCGATCAGCGCGACGGAACAGGCGGCGCTGGAGGTGTCGACGACCAAGAGCACCGCCTGGACCCGATCAGACGGCTTCGACCGTCTCGACCTCGGGGACATAGTGTTTGAGCAGGCTCTCGATCCCGTTCTTCAGCGTCGCCGTAGAGGAGGGGCAGCCCGAGCAGGCGCCGTGCATCGCGAGATAGACCGTCCCGTCGCGATAGCCGCGATACACGATGTCGCCGCCATCCTGCGCGACCGCGGGCCGCACGCGAGTTTCGATCAGCTCGCGGATCTGGACGATGATGTCCTCGTCGGCTGGATCGTCGTCCATCCCGGCCTCGGGCGCGATCGAGATTCCGCCCGCGCTGGCCGGCTTGAACAGGGGCGCCTCGGACGAGAAATGATCGAGCAGGACGCTGAGCACCTGCGGCTTGAGCGCCCGCCAGTCGCTGCCTTCGCCGGCGGTGACCGAGATGAAGTCGCGGCCGAAGAAAACCCCGACGACGTCGCCGAGGGAGAACAGGGCCTCGGCAAGCGGCGAAGCCTCGGCCTCCTCGGGCGATGCGAAGTCGCGAGTCCCCGCCTCCATCACCTTCTGGCCCGGCAGGAACTTGATCGTCGACGGATTGGGAGTGGTTTCGGTCTGGATCAGCATGAAATGCATGTGGCGCTGTCGGTGTCCGGGATCAAGTGCGCAAACCGGTCCTTGCCTCTAGCCGAACAGGACGCGGCGTCGCTCGAGGCTCGCCGCCGGCCAGATGCTCCTGCTGTCATAATAGGCCTCGACGGCGAGCGCGCCCTCCGGAAGGATCACCCAGGGCAGCTTGGAACGCGTGAAGATATGGATGTCGGGGGCAAGATCGGCGGGCCTGTCGAGCGTCCCCGCCCGGACGAAGCGCAGCACATCCTTCGTCCCGCCGTAATTGCTCCACAAGGCGACGCGGCAGTCGGGGCAGCGCCAGACCTGCTGGCCGCGGCCGCTTTCCGAAGGGGTCAGCACCGCTTGCGGAGCTCCGCAGAGGGTTTCGACACGGTCGCTCTCGATCAGCGCGTTGATCACGAAGGCGCTCCCGGTCTCGGTCTGGCAGCTCGTGCAGTGGCAGCAATGGACGAACATCGGCGCGCCGCGGAGCCGGTAACGCACCCCTCGGCAAGCGCAGCCTCCCTCCAGCGTCTCGGCTTCCTCCTCCATCTCGTCTCCTCGCCACTCGCGGTCCATCCGGTGCCGATCTTATGATCCCGCCGCAGGCGGTACGCCAGACCGATGCGAGCGATCGGATTGACCCGGCGACGCGCTGCTTTATGGTAGCGCTATCACAGCCGTCGAAGCGGCGACCCTGGGAGAGAGAGATGAAATCGACGCGCAAGGTGCGCCTGTTGGCGGCGGCGGCGATCGCTGCGCTCGGCACGGCATCCTGGGTCAGCCCGGCGCTGACCGCGCGGGCCCAGCGAGCGGCCGAGCATCCTCTGTACAGGGATCCGAGCCAGACCATCGACCGCCGCGTCGAGGATCTGCTCGCTCGGATGACGCTCGAGGAGAAGGTCGCGCAGCTGGTCACGGTCTGGGAGCATAAGGACCGGATCCAGACCGCCGACGGCAGCTTCTCGGCGGAGGCCGCCTTGCGTGCCTTTCCCAATGGCCTCGGCCAGCTCGCCCGCCCTTCGGATCGCCGCGGGGTGTCCGCCAACGCCAATGGCGCTGCCGGCGTTGCGGCTGGCTCGGTCGGCCGCGACGCCCGCGAGACCGCCGATTATATCAACGCCGCCCAGCCTTGGGCGGTCGAGAAGAGCCGGCTTGGAATCCCGATCCTGATGCACGAGGAAGCGCTCCACGGCTATGTCGCGCGCGGCG
>JAQGLD010000452.1 GCA_028293055.1 Alphaproteobacteria bacterium | reverse complement strand
GCCCGCGGACATGTATGTGTTTCCAGGCGAGCGCCATGTGATCTGGCAGCCCAGCCACCGCCTCGCGATCTTCCGCAGGTCCCTCGACTGGTTCGACTATTGGCTCAGGGGCATTCGTTCCAGCGATCCGCGGATGCGGGCCGAGCTCGACCATTGGGATCGCCTGCGGGCCGGGTGGACGCGCGCGCCGAAGGCTCAGCCGGTCCCGGCGAGTCCGAGCCAGTGATCGAGCCAGGCCTCGACTGCGACAAGCTCCAGGATTCGCAGATTGTCCTCCACCGACCTCCCCACCCCGTCCCCCAGCGCAAGACCGATTGCATCCGTATCGACCAGACCGTGAGATACCAGACGGCCGCCGAGCAAGCGGTCGCGGATCGCCGGCCGGAACGCATGAAGGACGGCCGTGCTGAACGGATCGGGCGTCCCCTTCACGCGGCGCCGCACGATCATTCGAGGCAGCGCCTTTTGGAACGCGCGCCTCGCGAGCGCACGGTCGATACCCCCGTTTCGCCATTCCCAGCTGGGCACGGCGAGGCAGGCCTCTGCCACTGGCTGGGCAAGGAGGGGATGGAGGACCGGCGCGAATCGCGCCCTCCCGGGCTCGAGCGTGTGCTGGGCGCGCAGCAGCCCAGCGATGTGCGCCGCCTTCCCGGGCAACGCGCCCTTCGGCGCCTCGAGCCACGGATGATGAAGAGGCAGGTCCGACACGTCGCGAAGGACGGCCGGCGCGAGCAGGCGCGGGTCCGGGCGCCACGCATAATGGCGACGACGCAGGATGCGAGAAGCACTGCGAATCGCTTCGCCAGGGCCGCATCCGGTCTGCCGGCAGGTATCGGCAATCGTGCCGGCCAGCCCGCGGCCTATCCCCTCGGCCAGCCAGCGGTCGGCGATCGCTGCAGCGGACTGCGAGTAACCGAAGACATTGTCGCCGCCATTGCCGGTCATGAACCTATCCGCGCACCCGGCCTGCGCGATCTCGACGAGCGCCCGGTCATAGGCCTGGGCCTGGATCCGCCCCACCGGCCGCGGCAGCTGGGGCGCAAAGGGACGCTCGATATCGACCGCGCTGAGTCGGTAGGGCCGCTCGATCAGCTCCAGCCCGAGCGCGGCGCAGAGCGCTCGCGCATAGAGACGCTCATCCCCGGCCGGGTCCCCGGTGTAGAGGGTCACGCAAAGCAGCTGCGCCGGCGCCCCGCGCAGGCAGGCCGCGACGATCGAGGAATCCAGCCCCCCGGACACGCCGAGCACGATCCGCCTCGACGAGGCCGCCCACCCCTGCACGGCCTGGCGGACGGTCCGGGCAAGGCTGTCCGCCTGCGCTTCCACATCGAAACGGGCCTCCGCGCCGACATGATGCCAGGGATTCCAGGCGATCTCCTGCGGGTCGCTGCCCTCGGTGCGCGTCGCAAAGCCGGGGAGCAGCTCGGACACTCCGTCGATCACTGTTTCCGGACGCGGCAGGCCCGCCGAATAAAGGTGGCGCGCGAGCGCCCCCCAGTCGATCACCGGCCGCACGAGGCCACAGGCCGCAAGAAGGTCTGCGCCCGAGGCGAAGGCCGCAAAGCCTGCGCCCCGAATGAAATAGCAGGGCAGGCCGCCGGAGGGATCGCGAAGCACGCGATGACCTCCCCCGTCGGCGATCGCGCAGACATATCCGCCCCAGAAAGCGCTGAGCAGGACTGCGCCCGAGCTTGCCGCGATCCGGTCCGAGTCGCGCTGGTCGAGCGCCGCAATCGGTCCCGGCGGCCCGTGGCGGTGGAACAAGGTTCCGACAATCACGCCGCTATCGCCCAATGCAAGGCAGCGGCACGTTCCGTTCCGCAGCACTGCAACAGGATATTGATTGTGAGCGATCTCCAGGCCCGAAAGGCTCGACATCCGGCCGACAAGCGCCTCCCAGCCGATGCGCCGCTCGCCGAGGACAAGGAGGTAGCGCCCTGTCATCGCACCACCAGGATCGGCGTGAAGAGGCGGACCTGCTCGAAATCCCCGACCAGCACCGATTCGCCAAGCTGCACCCAGCTGTGGGCCGCGAACGGGTCCGTCCTGACTCCGAAGACGAGCGACGCGGCGATCCCGGCGCGGCGGCACATGGACCAGGCCGCGAGCGCGCGCGGGAGACAGCGATCGGTCTTGGGCAGGAAAAGTGATGACCGCTCGAAGGCCGAAGCGATCCGCATGGCCCTGCGCTGCGTCTGCGGGGACGGGGTAGCCCCCGGCCGCGCGCGCAGCGCATCGAGCAGATTGACGAGCTTTCGCCGCCGCAGGCTCCAGCGTGCCCCGATCTGGGCGGCGATTGCCTCGAGCAGGTCAAGGGGGCCGGCGACCGCGGAGGGTTCGGGCAGCAAATCCCACAGCGCGGGCTCGATAGCCGCGGCGCCTCGGCCACCGCCCCCGCGGCCGGGCACCAGGAGGCCCAGGGCCAGGAGCCCGTGGCCTGCCGGACCCGGATAATTGTCCGTGCCGGAGGCCCACGAGCGGAAATCCGCCTCCAGTTCCGGCGGCAGCGCGAAATAACGGTCCGCGTCGATGTCGAGGAGGACGATTCTCTCGTCGCAGAGGCACCATGAGAGGCCGTCGCGCAGTCGGAGCATGTCGCCCCCCGTGAGCGCGCGCCCTGTGGCAGACGCGCGCTCGTCCGGGTCAGTCGTCGGTGAGTCCGCTGACGAACTGCTGCCCGATGTCGGTATCCTCGCGACCGACCAGGGCACCCCTGGTGTCGATGCTGACGACGCCGAGCTCGACCAGCTCGTGATGAAGATGTTCGTTGTTCATGATCAGCTCCTTGCTTGTGTCACCATGGCCATGGCAATCACGATCCTAGAGCCGGAATGCGATATGATGAGCTTATAATCCAAAAGCATCGCGATTGTTTCAGGCCGGTCCCAAGAACCGTCGGCTTGCCCGTTACCCTTTCTCGAACTGGAGGCAATAATTAGACAGCCGGGTAAGAGAGCATCCTCGGATGATGCGCCACTGCCTTTAACCCATACGGATCTGGACATACGCAGCAGCTGCCCGGCCTTAAACCTGCGAAACGCTCATGACCGCAATATCGAACATCGAGCTGATCTGACCACGATCTTCTTGCTATTCTGATAGCGATTCGAGTCGATCTGGAAGGAATATTTTAGATAGGCTGCCTGGAGTCAAGTTACGTTTCCTAGTGATCGCAGGGTGACTCTGCCGATTTGTTCCAATCGCGCACTCAACTCCGCCTCGAGGACCTGTGCACGGCCGGGTCGCGCAGCGAAGCCTTGCCAGGAGATTCGTCCGGCACGAACGGCCCGCCC
>JAQGLD010000471.1 GCA_028293055.1 Alphaproteobacteria bacterium | reverse complement strand
CTCGGCCCGATCCCCACCCTTTCTCGGCGAGGGTGAACCCGGCGAAATCGATGACCGAAGCGCGCGCGCTGATTCGCCTGACTGTCGCCGCGCCGATCGGAAGTGCAACTATACGCAGGCTGATTTCGACTCCACCGGGCGTGGCGTGCCGCGGTAGCCCGGCACGGCCCCGTGAGCGCGTTCTTCAGGCGGAGCGGCAGAGATCCGGGGAAGCCGCCGCGGCGCGTCTCCATGAGACCCCGGCCCGCGCCGGGGTGACGATCCGATCGCCCTCGGGCGATCGAATCGTCAGAACGATCCCGGCACCTCGCGCTGCGGCGTGTTCGGGCGGTCCGGGGTCAGCAGCTGACGCGGAGCTTCCGGCGCTCCTGCGGCTGCGCCCTTCACCGCCGCGGCAGCCCCGATGCGGGTGCAGCTGCGGCCGGCGAGGAAGTCGAGCGCGGTTCGGGTCGAGCCTTCGGCCGGGTCGCCGAGCGGGTGGGAAAGATCGTCCGGCGCGGCGCAGGTCGAATCCATCTTGGTCGCGAGGCCCTGGAAATAATCGCCCTGATGCGCTCCATTCTCGGTCTTGAAGGCGATCACCCGGAGCCGGTCGTCGCAGGCCGCGCGGTCGAGCGCGATCTGGCCGACCGGCTTGCCGTAGGTGTTGGTGCCGATCAACGCCGAGGCGCTGTGCAGGAAGGGCGTGAAGGCGTTGATCGCGAGCTCGCTCGCCGACGCGGTGCCGCCGGTGCCGATGAAGGCGATCCGGGTCGCCGAAACCGATTGCGCCTGGGGGGTGAAATTGTGCTGGGTGTTGTTGGCCGCCTTTTCCGGGCGGAAAGTCTGATAGTCGAACACGTCCGAGCGCGAGCGGTTGCCGCCGAGCAGGTCGCCGAGCAGCTCGGAGATCGAGACCAGGCCGCCGCCATTGTAGCGCAGGTCGACGATGACATTGTCGATCCCGCTCGATCGGAAGCCGGCGAAGACCTGGCGAAGCGCCGGATCGGCGGTGTCGATGAAGGTACGAAGATTGACATAGCCGACCTTGCGGCCGCCATCGTCGAGGATCTTGCCGCCGTAGCGGCTCGATACCGGGGTCAGCGAATAATCGGCCTTGGCGACGGTGACATTGCGGGTGCCCGCGGCGTCGGCGATGCTGAGCGTGCGGGTGGTGCCGGCGGTCGACGGCCCGAGCGCGTCGCTCACCGCCTGGCTTCCGCCCGAGGCGAACAGGCTGGCGACCGGAACCAGGTTGCTCGCGCTGGTGCCGATAGCAAGGATCTCGGTGCCGCGGTCGAGGCCGGCGGCAAGCGCCGGCGCACCTTCGAACGCCTCGGTGATGAACAGGCGGCGCGCCGATTCGTCATAGGACAGGCGGATTCCGAAGCCGGCGCTCGACCCGGACGAGTAGAAGGCATTCTCCTGCGCGATCGATGTCACATAGGTGAAGAAGCGATCGCGGCCCTGGGAGCGGGCGGTCGCAGTGAGCGCGTCGACATAGTCGCCGACCGTCGGATAGGGGGTCGGATCGAGGCTCGAGGGAAGCGTCTCGGGGAAGAGATACCATTCCTTGAGCTGGGCGGCGGCCCAGTTCTGGCGCTCCGCGAGCGAGCAGCCCGAGCCTGCCGTGCTCGGCGGGGGAGGGGGCGGCGCGGACGAGGTCGATCCGCCCGACGAGCTGCTCGAGCCTCCGCCTCCACCGCAGCCGGCGAGCATTGAGACCAGGCACAAGGCCGGTCCGAAACGCGAATGACTCATCCCTCTTCTCCCAACTTCTTCAGCTATTTAGCGGATTTTCGGGCAAACGGAAGGCGGGATTTTTCCAGCCTCTTACGGCGATGCAAGGCGGTCAATCTGGGGCGGTTCCGAGCTCGGTCCGGTCGCGCCCGGCTGGCCAGGCTTGGACCACCCCGTCCAACACAACGCGCAGCCAGGGCATTGCACAAAAGCGGCCGTCGTCGGTTGGGGGCAAAAAGGAGGCTTCGAAATGCTCGAACATGTTCCCCACTGGCTCGGCCACGCGCTGCGCAACGTCCGCGCCGGCGCCGACAAGATCTGCATAGCTCAGCCCGAACTCGGCGGCGATTTCGGAGCGATCAGCCTTTCCAGCCTCGCCTTTGGCGACGGCGGCCGCCTGCCGATCCGGTTCACCGCCGATGGGGACGGCGTGTCGCCGCCACTTCAGTGGGGCGAGGTTCCGGCCGGGACCCGGGCGCTCGCATTGATCGTCGAGGATCCGGACGCGCCCTCGCCGCAGCCTCTGGTTCATGCGATCGTCTGGAACATCCCCGCCGACGAACGAGGCTTGAGCGAGGGCGCGATCCGCGCGGATGGCGACGGGGGCGCGGACGGTCGCGATGTCGGGCGCAATTCCTATCTCGCCGAGGGCTGGCTGCCGCCCGACCCGCCGACCGGTCATGGCGACCATGCCTATGCCTTCCAGCTGTTCGCGCTCAGCGAGGTCGGCGATCCCGGCACGACCCCCGGCCGAGCCGCCTTGGTCAAGGCGATGGCGGGCAAGGTGCTCGCCGCGGGCCTGCTCACCGGTACCTATTCGCGCGGCGAAGCGGCCCCCGTGGGGCCGGTTTCGGGGCTGGCTCCGGCCTGAGGCAGGGCATTGCCCGGCGTCGGTCCGGCCTGAATCCGCCCGGCCGGCACGGCCTCGCAGGAGCTTTTCGCGCGACATCGCACGATGGGACCGCTACGCCACGGCCTGATGGAGGTCATCCTCTTCATTGCCGTCGCCTTGCTGTTCGGGCTCCATTTTCGGCTGACCGCGCGGGTTCGCGAGCTCGAGGCGGAGCTCCGGCATATCGACGCGGGCCCACTCGCAGCGGCTGACACGGAATCCCCTCCGGCTCAAGCGTCGGTCGTCGTCGAACCGGATCGGTCCGCCCCTGCCATTGCGATCGTGGAGCCGGCCAATGCGGAAGCGCACGGCCGTTCCGATCCGCTCGCCACCGCGCCGGTCGAGGCCGAGCCCACGGATGCGAAGCCGGCCCCGATTTCGGTCGCCGCCTTGTTCGAGCGCTTCGTCGGGGGACGGCTGCTGATCTGGATCGGCGGCATCGCGCTCGCGGTCGCCGGCATATTCCTGATCCGCGCCTCGGTCGGGTTGATCACGCCGGCGGTGCGGATGGTGCTGGCCGCCCTGTTCGGCCTGATCCTGCTCGCCGGCGGCGAGCTCGCCCGGAGCCGCCCGGGGCGCCTGCCCGATCCGCGCGTGCCGCAGACCCTGGTCGGCGCCGGGATCCTGATCCTCTACGCCGCGCCTTATGGCGCGCTGGTCCTCTACCATCTGATGTCCACCGGCGCGGCGTCGACGCTGATGGTGATGGTCACCGCCGCAGCCCTTGTCCTCTCGCTCCGCCACGGAGCGCCGACCGCGGTGATGGGTCTCGCCGGCGGATTCGCCACTCCGCTGCTGGTCGGCGATACGGATGCGGGCGCGATACCCTTGCTTGGCTATCTCGCCTTGCTCAACATAGCCCTGTTCGCGATCGCCTCGCGGCGCGGCTGGACCTGGCTCGCGGCGAGCGCGGTGCTGCTCAGCTTCGCCTGGACCGGCGCGCTGTTGTGGGGGCCGCAGAGCGATGCGCTCG
>JAQGLD010000432.1 GCA_028293055.1 Alphaproteobacteria bacterium | reverse complement strand
CTTGACTCCCCGCTCATGCGCCCGCCGATAGGGCCCTGCACCCTTGAAGCTCCGCAGGAAGCTGTGGTGGGTGTTAATCTGGCCCTGAGCGTGCCGGGATCGCCCGGGAAGCGAGGCCCGGCGCCCTTGAACTCAACCCGCATGAAAAGCGCGCCGCATCCGGATCGGCATATTGCTGGCTGTCGAGGATGAAGCCGTCGACTCCGGCCAGCCAGCCGCTGAAGCGGCGACGATCCCGACCCGATCCTCGCAGGCCAGCGTCAGGATGAAATTCTGTTCGCGCGTCATGCCGCCTTCGCAATTCCCAGGTCCTGGCAACGACGCCGCGGCCAGCCCCGTCAAGCCGGACTCGCCTGGGCGCCGATCGGTCTCGACGGATTCCTCTGGATTCGCCGCCATCCGGGCCACGCGCCCCAAAGCCCGTCTATAATGGTTTCATAGATGTTACCGGGAAGAGAAAGCCGTTGCTCATGAGTCCTGAGGCCAAGTTCGACGATCGCCAGCTCCACGCCCAGCTTTTCGAGCTTCGCGAGCTCATGGCGCTGTGCCTGGCCTGGGTCGACGCTTTGCCATTGAACGACGTGGCGCCGCATCTCGACCTGGCCATCGCTCGGCTCGACCAGAGTTTCGCGCGGCGCGCCAATCTCGTCAGCCCGCCCGAAATGATTCAATAGTCGACGGCACGAAGCCGGACCCGGAGCCGACTCGGCAGCGGATCCGGCCGGCCCGCAGGCGCTCCCGCCACTTTTATTCGCGCGCCTGCTACATTTTTCGACGGACTGTCCTGTAGCGGTCAAAAATGCGCGAGCGCTGCGTTGACAATGCGCGCGTAATGGGTTTCCGCTGCTTTCGGCATGATCCGGGGGTTGGAAATGTCGCTGCGCCGTGGTCCGCGTCTGAACTTGAACGACCCGAAGGTTAGAGCGGAGCTATCCGAGCTGCGCGAGCTGATGGCCAACTGCCTCGACCGAATGGACGCCTTGTCCCTGAACGATCTTGCGCCTCACCTCGATCTGGCGCTGGCGCTTTTCGACGAGGGCCTCTCGGGACGCGGCCCGTCCTGCGCGCCCCCCGATCTGATGCAATGAACCGATGGAGCTCAGGCCATGAAACCCGGTGAAGCGCCGAGGCGCGGCGTCGCCGCGCTGCCGGAGCACCAGCGCATCTGCCTTCGGATGGTGCTGGAGCATAAATCCTCCAAGGAGATAGCGATCGAGCTCGGCATCTCGTCGCACACGGTCGATCAGCGCCTGAAGGGCGCGATGCAGATTCTCGGAGTCGGCAGCCGGGTCGCGGCAGCCCGCCTCCTCGCGGGGCACGAGCGTTTGATACCCTCGTCTTTGGTATACCAAAGCCCGGACATTGCCGCCTGGGAGCGCGGGGCGCCAGGTGACCCCACGAGAGGCGATGCGGGAGGGACGACCCATCGCCGGACCGTGGTGAGAGAGGAGCGGGTGCCGTTCGTAGCGAGTGCCCGCTCCCATCAGCCCTGGCCGGCGGACCTTCCTCTGCGTTCGAAGGGAGGACGGATCAATGACCTAGGCACGCCGCAACGACTGGTCTGGATACTCGTGATCATGATGGGGATCGCCCTTTCCACGGGAATGTTCCTGGCCGGCACAAATGCCCTGGCCGACCTCGCGCTTTCCGCGGGACGGCACCCGAACTGAAACGCTGAAGCCGTGCGGCCCCCCGCTGTGCGGCAGGGGGATATCCAGATGCTGAAGCAACGTCGTCAGGCAGCCGAGAAGGTCGCCGCCCATCTGTTCGCAGTCGAAGAAGGCGTCGACGCAGCGATCAGCCGCACCGCCCAATTCACCACCGCGATGATCGAAGCGAGGGCAGAGGCCAATCTCTCCGCGGTGATCGGCCAGGCAGAGCTCGCTTTGGCCTCGCGCGCCACCGCCCTTATGGTCGAGGCCCGCCAGCTCATCGTCGACGCCCACAAGCAGCTTGCCCAGACCCGGATCGATGTCGGCCTTCGCGAAGTCAGTTTCGGCGACACGTCCGAATGCCCGCCGATCGAGGGACGCGGCTCGGCGGGGCTGCACGCGGTCGCCTGACCCGGCGGAGCGCCGCTTGACGAGAGGCCGAAGCCATGGTGCGTTGCGAAGATGCTTCGCATGGTTTTCTTCTTTCTCGTCCTCGCCGCCAGCGCCGCCTACGCCCTGAGGAAAGGCGGTGGCCCGGAACGGGCCGTAGCCTTGCTCCTAATGGCGGCGGTGCTGGCGACTTTGCTCGCTCAGGCCGCACGGCCCGTTCGCTTTCACGATGTCGAAATGGGCGTGCTGCTGGTCGATGCAGCCTTGTTTCTGGGCCTGCTCGCGGTTGCGCTTCGGGCTGAAAGGTATTGGCCGTTATGGATGACTGCTCTCCAAGGAGTGGCGGTGGCGGGCCATGGGGCGAAAGCGGTGAATCCGCATGTGATTCCGTGGGCCTATGCAGTCCTGCTGGCTTTCTGGGGCTATCCCATGGTGGCATTGCTGGCGGCTGCGACCTGGCGGCACCAGCAGCGGCTGAGGAAGTTCGGGAAAGACGGATCCTGGACGCGCTCCTGGCTCCCGTCGCGCACGCCGACTCCGGCCGCTGCTCCGACCGACTGATCGCCGAGTTCGGGAGCCTCGCCGGGATCTTCGCCGCAGAGCCCGATCTCGTCTCCCAGACCATGGATTCGAGCGAACCGGCGGCCTGGCTTGCGCTGATCCGCGAAGCGATGCTGCAGGCGCTGAGACGCGAAGCCTGCGCGACTCCGGTCCTCTCCGACTCGCAGGCGCTTCTCGACTATCTGATGCTCGATCAGGGCCGCTCGCGATATGAACAGTTCCGGGTGCTCTTCCTCGATTCGCACAACGGGCTGATCAAGGATGAGATCGTCAGCCGCGGATCGATCCTCGAGGCCCCGGTCTATCCGCGCGAGATCATGCGGCGCGCGCTGCAGCTCGGCGCCTCGGGCCTGATTCTCGTCCACAACCATCCCTCGGGAGATCCCTATCCGAGCCGCGGCGATGTCGAGGCGACAGCGAGCACGATCCTCGCCGCCCGCCTGCTCGAGATCGAGGTTCACGACCATATCATCCTCGCCCGCTCGGGTTCGTGCAGCTTCAAGGCGCTGGGGCTGATGTGAGGCCGGGGCCGCCGGGGGCGGCCAGGGATCGAGACCGACCAGGTCCCGCCTCTAAAGCTTGATCGCGAGCCCGGCCGCCGCGATCGCGCATAGGAAGGCGAGGAACTGGATCAGATTCCAGGGCATCAGGCCCGGGCGATCGAGATTGCGGCGCCGGGTTCGGCGATATTCGGCCCAGGCAGCGAAGGCCGCGACCAGGAACAGCAGGATTGCGGCAGCCCAGAGGATCTGGGCCGGGGCAAGATCTTCAAGCATTTCCGCTCGGTTGCTGCGCGGTGAGCAGGCTTATTTGACCAGCTTCTCGACCTTGGCCTGGAGCGCCGCGAGTTCGGAGCGCAGGCGTTCGATCTCGTCGTCGCGCCCGGCCCCGGCGCTCTCGCCCTCCGGAGCTTCGCCGGCCGCAGCCGCGGTTTGAAACAATTCCATGTTGCGGCGCGCTATCTCCGCGAAAGGGCCGCCCGAGAAAGCTCCGGCGAGCGCGTCGCGAAACTGGGATTGATTGCGCTGGAAGGCTTCCATCGAGGCTTCCAGATATTGCGGGAGCATCGACTGCATCGAATTGCCGTACATGCCGATCAGCTGGCGCAGGAAATTGATCGGCAGCATCGTGCTTCCGCGCGATTCCTCGTCCATGATGATCTGGGTGAGGACGTTATGAGTTATGTCCTCGCCGGTCTTGGCGTCGACGACTTTGAACTCGCGTTTCTGGCGGACCATCTCGGCGAGTCGTTCGAGCGTGATGTAGGAGGAGCTTTCGGTGTCGTAGAGACGCCGGTTCGCATATTTCTTGATGATCACCACATCGTCGTCGGAAGCCGAAGCTGCCATGAACAATTTCCTCGAAGCCGGAGATTCCGCACTAGCACCAAAGCTTGCCGCACCGCAACACAGACCCCGGCCACTCCCCGGTTTTCTGCAATTGCTGCGCAGCGAAACTGCTGGCGACACCTCTGCCCTGGCCAGGGCGCTGAGCGGCCTGCGGCGTTACCAGGAAGCGGAGCGCAGTAGCCCGCCTCCGCCCCCGGCCGTCGTCGCTGAGCTCGGCGGAGCCACCCTTCGCGGCTATGGCGGCAGCGGAGTCCCGCTGGTCTTCATCCCGTCGCTGATCAATCCGCCCAACATCCTCGATCTGTCGCGCGAGAAATCCCTGCTTCGCTGGCTTGCCGATCAGGGCCATCGGCCGCTGCTGCTCGACTGGGGCTGGCCTGGCGAGAGCCGCAAGGCCCTCGACATCGCCGGGCATGTCGAACGGCTCCTGCTCCCACTGCTCGACGGGCTCGACGCGCCGCCGGTGCTCGCGGGCTATTGCCTTGGCGGCACAATGGCGATCGCCGCGGCGGCTCTGAGGCCGGTCGAGGGGCTCGTCCTGATCGCGGCGCCCTGGCATTTCGGAGGCTTTCCGGACGAGTCGCGAGCTGCGCTGGCGCGGCTGTGGGCGCAGGCCAGGCCGACCGCCGAGTCGCTCGGAATGCTGCCGATGGAAGCGCTGCAGAGCGCGTTCTGGAACCTCGATCCGGCGCGCACCGTCGCCAAGTTCACGGCCTTCGCAGACATGGAGCCGGGAAGCGCGGAGGCGAGGAGCTTCGTTCTGCTCGAGGATTGGGCGAATGACGGGCCTCCGCTGACCGAGGCCGCTGCCCGCGAGCTGTTCGAGGGCTTCTTTGGCGACGACACGCCAGGGCGCGGTGCCTGGCGGGTCGCCGGCAGGGCTGTCGACCCGGCGGCCCTCGCCTGCCCGATCCTCGACATCGTCTCGCGTAGCGACCGCATCGTCCCGGCGGCCAGCGCCGCGGCGATCGGCGAAAGGCTCGATCTCGCCCAGGGTCATGTCGGCATGATCGTCGGCTCCAGCGCCCGCCAGGCACTGTGGCACCCGCTTTCCGACTGGCTTTTCGGGTTGCGGCCAAGCTGCTAGGGGCCTCGCGAACCCGCAGACCTCGAAGCTAGGAGACTCAGCATGACCGAAGTCGTGATCACCGCCGCAAAGCGCACTCCGGTCGGATCCTTTCTCGGCGCGTTCGCTTCCACGCCCGCCCATGAGCTGGGCCGTATCGCGATCGCGGCGGCGCTCGAGGAAGCCGGCGTCTCGCCCGAGGACGTCTCCGAGGTGATCCTTGGCCAGGTTTTGACCGCAGCCCAGGGGCAGAATCCGGCGCGCCAGGCGTCGATGGCGGCCGGCGTTCCGAAGGAGGTTCCTGCCTGGGGCGTCAACCAGGTGTGCGGCTCCGGCCTTCGCGCGGTCGCGCTCGCATCGCAGGCGATCCAGACCGGCGACGCCACCATCGTCGTCGCCGGCGGCCAGGAGAGCATGAGCATGTCCGCCCATGCCCAGAATCTGCGTCCGGGCACCAAGATGGGCGACCTGAGCATGGTCGACACGATGATCAAGGATGGCCTGACCGACGTGTTCAACGGCTATCATATGGGGATCACCGCGGAGAACCTCGCGGAGCAATATCAGATCACCCGCGGCGACCAGGACGGTTTCGCAGTCGCCAGCCAGAACAAGGCGGAGAAAGCGCGGGCCGAGGGCCGCTTCAAGGACGAGATCGCTCCGGTCACGATCAAGGGCCGCAAGGGCGACACGATCGTCGATGCGGACGAATATATCCGCGCCGGCGCAACCCTCGACGGAGTCTCGGGCCTCCGCCCCGCCTTCAAGAAGGACGGCACGGTCACCGCTGCCAATGCCAGCGGACTCAATGACGGCGCCGCCGCTTTGGTGATCATGAGCCGCGAGGAGGCCGAGCGCCGCGGCTCGCCAGTGCTTGCGCGGATCGTCAGCTGGGCCTCGGCCGGCGTAGACCCGTCGATCATGGGCATCGGCCCGGTGCCGGCGTCGCGCAAGGCGCTCGAGAAAGCGGGCTGGTCGATCGGCGACCTCGACCTCATCGAGGCCAACGAAGCCTTCGCGGCGCAGGCAATGGCGGTTGGCAAGGAGCTCGGCTGGGATTCCGATCGGGTGAATGTCAATGGCGGCGCGATCGCAATCGGCCATCCGATCGGCGCTTCGGGCGCACGGGTGCTCACCACCCTGCTCCACGAAATGCGCCGCCGGGATGCCAAGAAGGGCCTCGCAACCCTTTGCATCGGCGGCGGGATGGGGATTGCGGTCTGCGTCGAACGAGACTGAGCCGAATACCGTGCGACTACGGTATTATCCAAATATTTCTGTGTCTTAGCTGCTACACTTCGAACGTAATTCGCAATTCTGAGTGGCCAACGCCTTGATGTAGGCCGGCTTTTCCTCTCACGCCCCGCGCTTCGCCGCCTGCCCCCCGGGCGGTTCACAGATGCAGGGAAATTGGAATGAAGAAATCCGGCCTCCTCGGCACGACTGCCGTGGCCTCCGTTACGTTCATTGGACTCACCTTCGGCGCAGTTGCGCCCGCTCATGCTCAGGACGCCACCGCCCAGGCGACCGCCGTCGACGCGCAGACCGCCGACACCAACAATAACGGCATTGCAGCCGACGACAGCGGCACGACCGAGGCAATCGTCGTCACCGGTTCGCGCATCCGCCGCCCGGCCCTCGAATCGGCGGTTCCGGTCACCTCGATGACCGCGGACGAATTGCTATCGACCGGAAGCGTCTCGATCGGCGACCAGCTCAACAACCTCCCGTCGCTCGCCTCTACGTTCAGCCAGGCGAACTCGACCCGCTTCATCGGCACTACCGGCCTCAACCTGCTCAACCTGCGCGATCTCGGCACCAGCCGGACGCTCGTCCTGGTCAACGGCCGCCGCCACATCACCTCTTCCGAGGGTGAGTTCAGCGTCGACGTCAACACCATCCCGGTCGACCTGATCGACCGCGTCGATGTCGTCACTGGCGGCAGCTCGGCAGTCTACGGCTCCGACGCCATCGCCGGTGTCGTCAACTTCATCACGAAGCGCGACTTCCAGGGAATCTCGGTGAAGGGCCAGGGCGGCGTCAGCACCCATGGCGATGCCGGCTCCTATTTCGGCAGCATCACCGCGGGCCAGAATTTCGCGGACGGCCGCGGCAACATCGCCGTGTCGGCCGAATATGCCCAGAACAACGCGCTTTATTACACCGATCGCCCGGTGTTCACCGGCGCGTTCACCGGCCGTCGCCAGTTCCAGCTGACCTCGCCGGTCAACAATGACGGCACTCCGGACCGTACGTTCGTCAATGGCGGCGTCTACAGCCTCGGCTCTTCAGACGGCGGCACGTTCATCGCGTATAATGGTTCGACCACCAACCGCTGCCTGACCGGCAGCGTCGCCTGCAAGCCGGGTACCACCCTGTCCCGCATCTTCCGCTTCGATCCGAACGGCAACCTCAGCGAAGCGAATTACGGGACCGATCTTCGCGGAATCGGTTCGGGCAACGGAATCGGCGCAGTCGGCGGTTCGACGCTCAACAATACCGGCCAGCTCGAGCCCGGCCTGAAGCGCTACTCGGTCAACCTGCTCGCGCATTACGATGTGTCCGACGCCTTCCGGCCGTACATCGAGGCGAAATATGTCCGCGTCGATTCGGTCCAGGAGAGCTCTCCGACCTTCGCCTCGGGCGGAGCGCAGGGCGCTACTGCGGCGGCTACCTATGCGTCCAACTCGACCGGCATCCCGATCCAGCTCGACAATCCGTTCCTGAATCCGGCTGCCCGTGCGACGATCACCTCGCTGCTCGCGCCCGGCTCGACCTTCTTCCGGCTCCAGCGCAACAATCTCGACCTCGGTTCGCGCGGCGAGTTTGCCAAGCGCGAGACCTTCCGGGTCGTCGGCGGCGTCGAAGGCACGTTCAACGACGATTGGCATTATGATGTCTCGCTGAACTACGGCCACTTCAACAACTATTTGCTGTCGCAGAACAACCGGATCGAGAGCCGCTTCCGCAACGCGGTCGACGCGACCCGCAACAGCGCGGGCCAGATCGTCTGCCGGATCAACGCCGACGCATCGACCGCCAATGACGATGCCGCCTGCGTTCCCGTCAACCTGCTCGGCCAGGGCAACCCCTCGCAGGCCGCTTTGAACTATTTCATGGCGGATACGACCTACCACGGCAAGGCGACCGAGCTCGACGCGACGGCTTCGGTCTCCGGCGATCTCTCGCAACTGTTCTCGCTGCCGGGCGGTCCGATCAAGTTCGCCTTGGGCGGCGAGTATCGGCGCGAGACCGCCAGCTACGCTTTCGACGATCTGGTCTCTTCGGGCCAGACCTTCCTGAACGCGATCGCTCCGTTCAACCCGCCGTCCTTCGCCGTTAAGGAAGCGTTCGGCGAAATCGAGATCCCGATCCTTCGCGACTTCCCATTCGCTCAGGAGCTCACGCTGCAGGGCGCCGGACGAGTCTCCGACTATAAGGGTGCCGTCGGCACGGTGTTCGCCTATAATGGCGGCGTCGTCTATGCGCCGATCCGCGACATTCGCTTCCGGGCGAATTACTCGCGCTCGGTGCGGTCGCCTACGCTCGGCGATCTCTACTCGTCGCCGTCGCAGAACTTCGCATTGATCGACGATCCGTGCGATGCCAACTTCAGCACCAACGGCACCAACAATGGCGCGAACCGCCAGGCGAACTGCCGTTCGATCGGCCTCGACCCGACGACCTTCGTCAATTCGCCGGCTCGTGCGGCGACCGTGTCGTATCTGTCGGGTGGAAATCCAAACCTGAAGGCGGAGACCTCGGACAGCTATACCGTGGGTGTCGTCATCCAGCCGCGCTGGATTTCGGGGCTGGCGATCACTGCCGACTATTACGACATCAAGGTCAAGAACGTCATCGCGGCGATCTCGGCGCAGCAGATCGTCGACAGCTGCTACGATTCGTCAACGCTGGACAATCAGTATTGCAAGCTGGTCAACCCGCGTGATGCTAGCGGCTTCTTCGCTTCCCCGGCGCTGCTGCAGTCGAGCGTCAATTTCGCGGGTCTGCGGGCCAAGGGTCTCGATGTCGATGTCAGCTACAATCACAAGTTCTCGACGGATCTGGCGGCCCAGCTGCACTTCGTCGGAACCTGGGTGCGTACCCGCAACGACTTCCCCTATTTCGACACTCCGACCCTCCCGGAGCGGATCAAGAGCGAGCTCGGGGATCCGGCCTATGCGTTCAACGTTTCGGCGGATGTGAAGTACAAGAACGTCAACCTCGGCTACCAGCTTCGCTACATCGGCAAGCAGACGGTGACCGATTACGAGGCGACCCACGATTCGCCTCAGGGCCCGGCCTACGATCCCGATTATTCGGATCCGGCCTGGTACCCGACCGTTTGGTATCACGACGTCCGCCTCGGCATCGAGGTCGACAAGAACTACAATTTCTACCTTGGCGTCGACAATCTGCTCAACAAGATGCCTCCGCTCGGTCTGCTGGGCAACGGCGGTGGCGACGCCATCTACTCGAACACCGGCCGCTTCGTTTATGCGGGCTTCAAGGCGAAGTTCTGATCG
>JAQGLD010000420.1 GCA_028293055.1 Alphaproteobacteria bacterium | reverse complement strand
ATCGCTGTTGATCCAGGCGAATCCCGCTGCGACCAGCAGGAGCAGGCCCGCGAGCGCGATGCCACTCCATTTGAGCGCGGTTTGCGCGCGGCGCCGGCCGGCCGGCACGACGGGAGGATCGAGATCGGCGTCTTCCGCCATCAGAATGCCTGCCCGATCGACACGTAGACGGCGACCAGGGATTCGCCCTTGCGGCGCCCGAGCGGGGTTGCGACATCGAACCGCATCGGACCGAAATTGGTGTAGAATCGACCGCCTATGCCGGCGCCGTAGCGCATCCCGGACAGCTTTGGATATTGGCTGTCATAGACCTGGCCCGCGTCGATGAACGGGACGATTCCATAATTGCCGAAGCGGTAGCGCGCCTCGAGCGCGAACTCGATCTGGCCGCGGCCGCCGGTCGGGTTGCCCGCGGCGTCCTTGGGGCCGAGCTCCTGATAGCCGAAGCCGCGGACCGAACCGCCGCCGCCGCCATAGATGCGCCGCGAAGGGGCTAGATCGGCCAGGCTCGCCCCGAAGATCGAGCCGACCCGAGCCCGCCCGGCCAGGGTGATGCTCTGGCTCGCTGGAAAATAGACGCTTCCGTCGATGAAGTTGCGGATATAGGGCTTCTTCGCGTCGCGGAGCGAGGTTTCCGGGTTGGTCCTGACGGTGATTCGGAACCCGCGCGTCGGGTCGAGAAGGCTGTTCGAGGCGTCGTAGCCGATCTGGCCGGTGAGGCCGGCGAGGAAGTAGGCGTTGGTCAGCGAAAGCTTCGGGAAGCTGGTCTCGTCCTCGTTGGTCGCGATCAGCTCGGCGCCGTAGGCGTAGGTCCATTTCTTCTGCCAGATCGGAGTCGATTCGCGGGCGATCTGGGCATGGAGGCGGGCGATGTAGCCCTTGTACGCCGGGAAATCCTGGCGCGCGGCCTGCGCCTCGACCAGGAAGGAGCGGTCGCGCTTGCCGGCATTCATCCGCTGGAACGCGACCCGCAACGATTGCTCCTGGGTTCCGGCGACCGCGCTCACCCGGAGGCCGCCCTCCGGCGGGAACATGTTGCGATTCTCCCACGTCCCCTCGATCCGCAGCCCCTCTCCGGTGCTGTAGCCGGCGGTGGCGTTGAGCGATCGCGCAGGTCCCTTGTCCTGGCGGACCAGGATGTTGACATATTCGGTGCCGTCCTCGGCCTTCTCGCCGGTGCGCACCGGCTCGGCGGAGACGGTTCGGAACAGGCTGGTCGCGACCATCGCCTCGCGGAGGTCGTCGACCTTGCGGCTGTCGTAAAGCTCCCCGCGCTTGAACCGCGCGAGCACTCCGACATGCCTGGCGTCGAACGCGAGCTTGCCCTCGGTGGTGAAACCGGCGAACCGCGAGCGCGGACCGGGATCGAGCGGCAATGCGTAATCGCCGACATGGGTGGCAGGATCGAGCAGGATGTCGCGCAGGCCAAGCTCGGCGAAGGGATAGCCCTGCTGCGGCAGGCGAAGCCGGACATTGGCCTCGGCGGCCTCGACGTCCGGAGCGACGATTGGCTTCCCGGTCTCGAGCTTCAGCGCCTCGCGCGCGATTCCGGGGGGATCGGTGGCAGGGCCGTTGATCGCGATCGTCCCGAAATTGTAGCGGTCGCCGGGAAGGACGGTGAGGACGACGCGAAGCAGACCGGGCTGGTCCGGCACCTGGGTGACCTGAGAGATGGCGGTCGCGTCATAATAGCCCTCGGAGCGCAGCAGCCGGACGGCGAGCAGTTCGTCTTCCTTGGCGCGGGCCGCGACCATCGCGCCGTTGGTCGCCTTGCCGTCCGCATCCTCGAGCGCGGAGAGGCCGCGGAAGCGTCCCTCCAGGCCGATCGGCTTCAGGCCCTCGACGGTCAGCGTGTAGCGGATCGGCTCGGGGGCGGATTCGTCGATCGCGGGCGCCTTGCCGCCCACCGCGGGGGCCTCGATCGGGGTGAGATCGAAGCTCGACAGTGGCGCTAGCGGCTGGCTGAGCGCCGGATCGAGCTCGCCGGCCGGGACGGCAGCGGCTGGCGCCGGCGTCGTTGCGGCAGCATTCGGGCTGGCCGGCGGAGGCGGAGGGCCCTGGAACGCCTGGATCGGCTCGAGCGGCGCGTTGATGTCCGAGTTGAGCGTCGGCAGCTGCGCCTGGAATTGCTGGTCGGAGACGATCGGCTGGCCGGCACCGCTCGGCGCGGGCGGCGAAGGCGGAGCGGTGCTGGCGGAGGGTGGTTGCGCGATCGCCGAGCTGGCCAGAGCGATTGCGCCGACCGCAACCGCGCCCAGTAGGAATCCCGCCCGCTTCAAACCGTCTACGCTCCCCGAGCCCGTCTCTCGGCGCTTTCCGCGCCGAAGTGCTTCCAACCTGAAATGGCTGGATTTGTTCCGGGAACGGAAAAGGAAGTCCGCGAAATGCCGGTTCAGTGCGGCGGCAGGAGCGGAGCGGCGCCATCACCGATGATCGCGAAGCCCGACCAGTAATAAGGGTGCGATGTCTCGGCGCGATTCATCAGGCCGGTCTGGGCGCGGCGCATCGCCGTCCCGACCGGGGTTCCGGGCGGCGCCTCGAACAGGCCGGTGATCAGCTTCTTGGTCGCGTCGTAATCGTCCGGCACGGGCCAGTGGCTGGCAATCACCGATCGCCCGCCTGCCCCGACGAAGGCGCGGACGAGGCCGTCGAGCGCATAGCCGCCGCCGGTGGTGACTCCCGCCTCCCTCGTGGCAGCAAGACTCGCCTTTCCGGCGGTGTCGCAGGCCGAAAGGATGATCAGGTCGGCGTCGAGCCTCAGGCTGTATATCTCGCTGAAGCTGAGCAGACCGTCCGAATCCCCGCCGCCGAACGAGGTCAGCAAAGCCGGGCGCGCTGGGCATTCCGGCCGCGGCGCGGTGACGAAGCCGTGGGTCGCGAAATGCAGGATCCGGTATTGCGAGAGATCGTCGCGGGCCTTGATCGCGCTGTCGGAGAAGGCGCTGCCGGTAACCACGTCGGCACCCTGGCCTTCGGTGCGGATGATCGCGCTCGCGGAGAGCAATTCGGCGGCCGAGATCGGGCGGTTCCAGGCGCTCAGCGGCCACGCGCAGCTGGCGGAAGCATCGAGCAGGCCGCGGACCGCGGCTTGCGCGACCACCGAACCCGGCGGCGGCGCATTCTCGCCGAAGCCGAGAAAGCCCTTCGCCGCGCGCGACGGCGCGACCTGACGCACGTCGCGGAACGAGGCCGCCGACACCGCGGTGCTGACGTCCCGGTCGCGCCCGAGCCATTTGACGTCGGTGAAGTCGAAGCCTTCGTCGTTCGGCCGCCGCGCCTTGGCGAAATAGAGGTCCACTCCGGCCCGCTCGGTGACCAGGAGGTTGGGTGGAAGGCGGAGCATCGCCCCATCGGGCTCGAAAATGAGGTGTCCGACCCCGGCGAGATCGGCTTTCACCGGCCCGAACAATTGCTCGTAGAGCCGCAGCGCCTGCTCGACGTCGAACGGATAGGTCAGGATCTTGCCGCCCTGCTCAAGCGAGATCGTTGCCCGGATCGAATCGACCTCGCGGTCGAGGTCGGCAGGACCTGCGGAGATCCGGAAGGCGCGGGCGGCGGCGGCGGTGACGAAGATCGCATAGCTTTCGTCGCCGACCATGGTCAGCTTGTAATAAGCCTCGCCGGGCCGGAGCACGCGCTGGAGATCGGGCAGGGTCATCGCCGCGGTCGAGACCGCCCGATAGCGCGGGAATTCGGCGAGCTTCGACTGGGTCGCGACCTGATCGGCCTCGAGCTGGGCGAGGCTGGCGTGCAAGGCATCGAGGCTGGCCTTGTCCTGCGCGGTCGGCTGCTCGAGCGCACCGAGCCGCGCCGCCTCGACCCGGCTCCGCTCGATCTCGCGGGTAAGGTTGACCGACTGACGGAACAGGCGGGCCGCCTCGTCGCTGCCGCCGCTCAGCTCGCGCGCCAGCACTGCCTGGGTCTGGGCGACTCCGGGACGGAGCAGGATCTGGCTCGCCTTGAACATGTCGGCTGCGGCGCCCGGAGCCGCGGAATCGCGCGCGAGCAGGGCGAAATAAGGCTGCAGCGCGCGCCTCAGAGCCGAGGAGGAATCGCCGCGCTCCGCGCCCGCATCGACCACCTGGCGGTAGAGCGGCAGCGCAGCCTCGGGCCGGCCGGTCCGTGCGTAGAAGCCGGCGAGGCGCGCCTGGGCGCTGAGCAGGGCCGATGAGGCCGGATAATTGACCTCGAGCAAGGCGACCGCCTGCTTGTGCTGCGCCTCCGCCTCTCCCGGATTGTCTTCCGTCTCGGCGATCGCGGCAAGCTCGCTGTGGATCTGCGCGCGCATCCAAAGGGTCGAGACGACCCGTCCGTTGCGCACCGCCTGGAGCCGGGCCAGCGCCGAACCGAGCGCGGCC
>JAQGLD010000407.1 GCA_028293055.1 Alphaproteobacteria bacterium | reverse complement strand
CGTCCCATCGCGAAGATGCTTCGCGAGAAGACCAGAGCGGTCGAGTTCATCGTCTTGAGGATCGACACCGTCGCAGCCCCGACAATCACCGGAAGCGCCCAGGCCCCCAGCGGAAGGCGCGCGGCATCGAGCAGGGGCGCCTTGCTCGCGGCCAGCGCCGCGGGTCCGATCAGGCCGAGCGCGGTGATTGCGACTGCTGCATATATCGACGCCGTGAGCAGGATTGCGAGCAGGATGCCGAGCGGAATCGTCCGGGTCGGGTTGCGAACCTCCTCGCCGATCTCGACCGCGGATTCGATTCCGAGGAACAGGCTGATCATCAGCGGCACCGCAGCCATCAGGGCCGCCGGTCCTGCCTCGAGCGGAGAGCCGATTCTTGCGCCCGACAGGAGAGGCGCGCCTGCGCCGACGAACAGCGCAAGCACCGCGATCAGCACCGCCATGAGCAGCGTCTGGACCCGGGCCGCGACGGTCACTCCGACATAATTGAGCGCGAAGACGCAAGTGATCGCCGCCGCCATCACCGGTGTCGCCGGCAGCGCGACGGCCATCCCGAGATAATTGCTCAGGACCCGGGCAAGGACGACCAGGGCGCCGACATTGCCGAGGATCCGAAGCCAGGCGATCGCGAACCCGACGAACGGGCCGAGGAACCGCCTCGGCCATTCATAGGACGCGCCCGACACGGGCAGCGCCGAGGCGAGCCAGGCATACACCATCGCGAACAGCAGCATCGGCACTGCTGCGATCGCGATCGCAGCGAGCAGGCCCGACCCCGCGACCTGCGCAGCGGGCTGCAGCACAGAGAAAATCGACACTCCGATCGCGGTGCCGGCGCCGAACATCACGACTCCGGTGAGCCCGACGCCTTGCCTCAGCGACTCGCCGCTCGCCGGCTCCATCAACCCGGCTGCCCCGGGCTGCGGGCGACGCAGTCGACTTCCACGCCGGCCCCGAAGGCCAGGCCGGTGACTCCGAAGGCGCTGCGCGCCGGGAGCCTGCCGGGCCGGAAATAGCCTACATAGACCGTGTTGAAGTCACTCCACCGGCTCATGTCGGCAAGCATCACCGTGCATTTGACGACATCGTCGAAGCTCGCCCCGGCCAGGGTGAGCGAGTCCTTCAGATGGTCCATGGCCAGTCGCGCCTGGTCGGCGATCGATGGCGGCACTGTCCCGTCGGCGGCGACGCCGATCTGGCCGGAAAGCCAGAGCAGGTCGCCGGCGCGGACCGCCGGCGAGAAGGGCATGGCCGACCCGGGGCGCGTGTAGAAACGGGTGTCGCCGCGATCCCGCGCGCCGGCGTCAGTCGAGATCGTCGCGGCCAGAAGGGCCAAACAGGGAAAGATGGCTCGCATCGATGACCTCCGGGTGGATGGCTGGGGCCTGCACCGCGGGCGGCGCAGCGAAGGGCGCGATTCCGAGCGCCTCGTAAATCTCGGCCGGATAATAGAGGATTCCGCCCTTCATCACCATTTGCGGGCGCTTGATCGCCTTGATGTCCTTCGTCGGGTCCCCGGCGACCAGGACGAGGTCGGCGAGCTTGCCGCGCTCGATCGTGCCGGTGTCATGGTCCTGCCTGAGATACAGGGCGCTTCCCAGGGTCGCCATTCCAAGCGCCTCGGCCGGGCTTATTCCGGCCATCGTATAGAGCTCGATCTCGCGCTGCAGGGTGAAGCCGGTTCCGTCGTCGGTGCCGGGCAGCATGCGCACCTTGCTCGCATGAAGCAGCCGCATCGTGTCGATCAATCTGGCGAAGGCGCGCCGGTATCGCTCGTCCTCGGCCTTGTCCCTGAGCGGAACGAAGGTGCGCTTGCGATAGCGCTGGTAGCCGATCGGCATGTGGTCGAGATAATCGGAATCGCCATCGGCGACCGTGCCTGCGCGGCTGAGCATCAGCCGCTCGAGGATCACGCTGGTCGTATCCAGGGAGGTCCCGTGCGAGCGCATCAGCGCGAGGGTCTTCTGGACTCGGGGCGACTGGAGGTCGAGGTCTGCGGCGCGCGCCATTCCGGTCAGCCGGAGCGGAGTCCTCGTATCCTCCTTTGGATCGAGCAGCCAGCCGAGCATCAGCTGGTTGATATGGGCGATCGTGTCATAGCCGTCCTCGATCACCCGGTCGGGACTGTCGAACGCAGGGACATGGCCGGTCACTCCGAGGCCCAGCCTGTGCGCTTCGGCCGCCACCGGCTTCACCCAGTCGGGATTGAAGCTGTTGTAGATCTTGATCTCGAAATAACCGCGATCGGCATACCAGCGGACCGCCTTGAGCGCTTCGTCGAGAGTCTCCGGGATGATACCATTGCGCGCCGAAAACGGGCTTCGGCCCTCGATGAAACCGTCCGGAACGACCCTCGGGCCGGCAATTTCGCCGCTTTCGAGCCGTGGCAGCAGGTCGAGCAGGAAATCGTTCTTGTTGCCCATGTCGCGGGTCCCGGTGACTCCGGCGGCGAGGTAATACAGGCCCGAGTCCAGCGAAGTGTGCGAATGCATGTCGTGGAGGCCCGGGTAGAGCGTGCCGCCCTCCCCTTCGACGACGACCTGGTCGGCCGGCGGCGAGCCTCCGTCACCGGCCAGGATCTGGGTGATCCGGTCGCGCATCACGATGACGGTCGAAGGCGGCCCGAGGCGTCCGGACCGCGGATCGAAGATTCGGACATTGCGGATTCGAACCGGCGCGGCGTAGCGGTGCGCGACCCTGGCGCTGATCGCCCTGATCCGCTCTCCCTCGAGCCTGGCGCCGAGCCGCAGCAGGGCCGGGGCTTCCTTCTCGAAGCCTGTCCGGATCGCGACTCCGGTCGCGCTGAACGCTGCGAACAGCCTCTTGCCGCTGTCGAGCATCAGATAGTCCGGCGAGAGCTGGACGCCTTCAAGCCGGTAGGTGGTGACCGCCACCTTGCCGACCATGCCCTGCTGGACCCTGGCAAGCCTGAGGTGGCCGCCCGGAAGGGTCTCGATCACGTCTTTCTTGATGGCCAGCGCCGCCCGCGCATAGACTCCCGCCGACCACGGGCTGTCGTCGTTCAGGATGTAGAGCCCGGGCTGCGGCGCTGCAGCTTCGCCCTTGTCCGCCTGGCTCACCCAGCTCGCCTTGCCGTCGGCCCAGCGAAAGCTTTCCTCGACCGGCCCGCCCATCAGGGACGTTCCGTGCACCGTCCATGAAATCGGGACCGAGCGCGGGCCGAGCAGGATCTCCTCGCGATGCTTGGGTCCGCGACCATTGTCGTCGACCCGGTAATCGACCGTGACTCGATTGCCCTGGGTCGAGCCGGTCACGGAGCCGACCACCTCGCCGTTGGAGACGATCGAAAGCCTCTCGATGCTCGCAGCCTCGGCCAGGGCTCCGCGAGCCGACAGGAGAGCGAGAACCAGAAGCCCGAGACCTTTGTGGATCATATCCTGTCCCCCGCGCGCCGCGCGCAGGCCGAGTCCGCAATTGCGGGCACGCGCTGCCATTGATAGGTCGACACCGTCTCGCCGCGCGGCAGATAGGTGATCGCAAAGGTCGCGCCCGCCCTTCGGACCTGCAGGGTGAGCAGCCTTTTCTGGTCACCCTGGAGTCCGTCCTGCGGCACCGGCACCACGATCTCGTCGCCGTTGCGAAGGCCTGCCCGCTCGGCCGCGGAGCCGGCGACCAGGCCGCGGACGACCCGCTTGGGCTCGGCGAGCACTGCCGGCTCGAAGCCGAGCTCGTAGCGCCGCATCGGCGCGCTCGTCCGGCGAAAGCAGGGGCCGAAGGCGTCGGAGGCCGGGACCGGCATCCGGCCGCCGAGGACCGCCCGAAATTCGTCGACCGCGCCGGCACCAAGCTCGCGCCGGAGCAGCGATTCCCAATCGGCATTGCTCGTCACCCGTCCTTGGTGCTGGAGTGCGAGCATCGCGAGAACCAGGTCGTCGAGCGATTTCCTGCCGTTCGAGGCCTTCCGCATCGAATCGTCCACGGTCGCGAAATAGAGCATCCCGCGGTCATAAGGGAGCGTGCGGATCCGAGTGTCGGCCCAGAATTTCACCGGCACTTGCGAATTGGGCACGTTCGCCATGAGGCTCGAATAATAACGCGCTGCGGTCGAGTTGACCCCGGCGAGGAAGAGGTCGGGGCCGATCATCCCGAAGCGCAGCGGAAGCGCAGTCTGGTAGAAGGTCGCGAGCCCCTCGCCGAACCAGGAGGATTCGAGCCCGGCGGGCTGCTCGATGAACGGCTGGAAGGTGTGGAACATCTCGTGGGCGAGGGTGATGCGAACCTTGTCCGAGTCGCTCCCGTCGCCCTTGCCGAAGGTGGTCACGAAGGAATGGTGCAGCCCGACGCCGCCCCCGGCATTGATCGGATTGTAGCGCAGGAAAACGCCGTATGGCGGCGGCTTGCCCTGCGAGAAGAAGGCGCAATAGCGTTCGTAGAGCCTGCCGGTCCAGGCCATTAGCGCCGGGGCGCCGAACGGGGGCTCGCCCTGCCAGGCCGCGAAGAAGCCGGTCGCCGGCACCCTTGCCGGGAAGGTGTGGATTCGGCCGGCCATGTAGAAGGTCGAGCGCACCTGTCCTGCAGACATCTCCCCCGAGGTCACCCGGCCCTCGCCGAGGCTGCTGACGCCGCGGGCGCCCGAAGGGAGCGCCGCCAGGTCCCAGTCGACGGTCAGGCGATAGGCCGAGACCGATGGCGGAAGCAGGAGGAAGACATGGCCGGCGGCGGAGACGCCGCCGCCGTCACTGGAGAAAGCAAAGGGAGGCGCAGCCCCGCGCGGCGGTAGTGCAGCGTCTGCAGGCAAGGTGTAGCGAACGGTGACCGGACCGACCACGGCACGGTCTGCGACCCAGTCGCGCGAGGGTCCGCCGATCACCGCGTCCCGCGCTGCCTGGTCCGGCGCGACGATATCGTGCGCGGACAGGTCGAGCGGCCCCTGGCTGTCGCGCGCGCTGAGCTTGGCCAGCACCGTAGCCGCGGTATCGACATTGCTCGAGACCAGCGGCAGCCGGAGCAGCGGCTCTCCAGCAGCAATTTCGAGCGGCTCGAATCGAAGAACGATCTCGACCGCTCCTATCTCGCCCGGCGAAGCGGCGGCCGGCCTCGGCGCGAGGGTGACCGACATCGCCACCGGGGCCCGAGACTGCGTTGCCGCCGGAGCGGACAAAGCGAGGAGCAGCGCAAGGCCCGCCCGAAGCCGGCCCAAGCTCATCAGAATTTCACCCGGACGCCCGCATAATAGCTCCGCCCGATGATATCGCCATAACTGAGGGTCGGATAGGATGGCTGCTTGTCGGTGAGGTTGTTGACTCCGAATCGAAAGCCGAAGCGCCCAAGGTCGTACTGGAACGAGATGCTGTGGGTCAGGTTCGGAGCGATCCTGGGGTGCGGATTGTTCTCCACCGTTGCGTCGGGGACCGCGATCACCGCGCTCAGATAGAAGGCCTCGTAGGTGAAGCGGAACGGACCATTGGTATAGCGCAGGTCGAAGCGGCCGACCCAGTCGGGCTGCGCGGTCTGGGTGATCGGGCTGTTCGCTGTATTGTCCGAGCGAACGAACACGGTGCCGGTCACCGAGCTTTCGAGCAGCGAGGTGTGGGTCGCCGCCGCCTCGAGCTCGATCTTCTCGCGATCGCCGCCGAGCAGTCGCTCGATCGGGAGGACATAGTTGAGCTTGTAGGTCTCGCCGCGGAAGCGGATCACTCCGGCATTGAAGGTGGTCGTGGTCCCGGTCGCGAAGGAGCCCGCCTGGCTCGCGGCGGTCGCGACGCTGAGACGCGTGAAGGCGTTGCAGACCCCTGCCGCAGGAGTCGGATCATCATAGCAGGCCTCGGCGAAATTCTGGGTCGTGAACGGCGACAGGCCGTCCGTGAGGTCGATCTGGATACGATCCGCGGTCAAGGTGAAGCCAGGTATGAACCTGGGCTGCAGCACGATCCCGTAAGTCCAGGTCTTGGCGGTCTCGTTGCGCAAATTGGGGTTGCCCCCGGTGGTCACCAGGGTGGTCGTGAAATTCTCGCCGCTATCCTGGAAGGCCGCGAGGCGGGCATCGACCGATGCTCCAACGGCGGCGCCGCCGGGGCCGCCGGTGCCATAGGTCGGGTTCGCCTGGAACAAGGCAACGCAGGCCGCGCGGCGCTGCGTCGGGTTTGGGCCCGAGGCGATGCGGTCGGCATCGCAGGGATCGAAATTGCCGGATGCGAGATTGGCCGAGGACGGGGCGAACAGCTGGGTGAGCGTCGGCGCGCGGAAGTTGCGGCTGCGCGAGCCCCGCAGGGTGACACCCTCAACGACTTCCCAGCGCGCGCCGACATTCCAGACATTCTCGCTGCCGGCGATGCTGTTCTTGACGTACCGGTAGGCACCGGTCAGCTCGAGCGATCGGATCAGCGGAAGCCTGAAATCGTGGCCGACCAGAGGCACGAGCACTTCGCCGGAAAATTCGTTGGTATCGAACTTGCCCGACTGCGGGGTCACCGCAGCCACGCCGAGGACTCCGGCCTGGTCGGCCGCGAACGGAGTGAACCTTACCTTCTCGTCGCGATGCTCGTAGGTGGCCGCGAACTTCGCATCCCCGGCCGGCAGGGTGAGGATCGAGCCGCCGATCGTCGCGAGCAGGTCGATCTGCTCGTTGCGGTAACTGCTTCCCGATCGCGCCGAGACATAGGCGCGCGCAGCGTCGGAGACATTGCCGTTGCCGAACGGATTGATCGGCGAGCAGGCCGCATCGTCGTTGGTCGTGACTGCGTCGGCATTGATCGCGCAGACCGGCTGGCCAGCGCTGCTTCGGACCGCTGCGATCG
>JAQGLD010000385.1 GCA_028293055.1 Alphaproteobacteria bacterium | reverse complement strand
AAGGGCGGCCGCAAGGGCAAGTCCGGGACATGGTCGACCGATGTCACCGAACTCGAGCGGCTGTCGCGCGAAGGGGTGCCGATCGCCGCTTTGGTCCTCGAATGGCGGCAGCTGAGCAAGCTCAGGTCGACCTATACCGACGCCCTCCAGCAACAGATCAATTCGGAGACCGGCCGCGTCCACACCAGCTACAGCCTGTCCGGGGCGCAGACCGGCCGGCTGTCCTCGACCGATCCGAACCTTCAGAACATTCCGATCCGCACCGAGATCGGCCGGCGGATCCGCGACGCGTTCATCGCCGAGCCGGGCTATGTCATGCTCGCCGCCGACTACAGCCAGATCGAGCTCCGCCTGGCGGCCCACATGGCCGACGTGCCGCAGCTCAAGGCGGCCTTCGCCGAGGGCGCCGACATCCATGCGATGACCGCGCAGGAATTGTTCGGAAGCGTCAATCGCGACACGAGGGCAAGCGCAAAGACGATCAACTTCGCCATCCTTTACGGTATCTCGCGCTGGGGCCTGGCCGGTCGGCTGAGCACCACCGCCGAAGAGGCGCAGGCAATCATCGACCGCTATTTCGAGCGCTTTCCAGGCATACCCAATTACATGACGGCGACGCTCGAGAAGGTCCGTGAGACCGGCTTCACCACAACCCTGTTCGGCCGCAAGACGCATTTCCCGAGCATAAGGGCGAAGAATCAGGGCGAGCGGCAGGGCGCCGAGCGCGCCGCGATCAATGCCCCGATCCAGGGCACGTGCGCCGACATCATCAAGCGGGCGATGGTGCGGATGCGGCCGGAGCTCGAACGCGAAGGGCTCGGCGCGGTCCGAATGCTGATGCAGGTCCATGACGAGCTCGTCTTCGAAGTGCCCGAGGCTGCGGCCGACCATGCCACTGCGGTGATCCGCCGGGTCATGGAGAGCGCTGCCGAGCCTGCGGTGACGTTGAGCGTTCCGCTGGGAGTCGACATCGGCACCGGCGCCAATTGGGGCGCGGCGCATTGAGCGCAATCGAGGGCCGTGAGGATATTGCCGCGCTTGCCCGGGGCGGACGGACCAACTTCTTCGGATTCCTGATCCGGCTTGCCGCCCGGCTCCCCTTCCTGTTCATCGCCGGCCGCCTCTATGGCGCGGAGGTGCTCGGCCGCTTCGCTTATGCGGTGCTGGTCGTCGAGTTCGCGGCGCAGATCGCGACGCTCGGCCTCAAGCGCGGTCTCGCCCAGCAATTGTCGACTACCGACAAGCCGCATGCCTGCGTGGTGATGGACGCCCTGCTCGTCGCCTTCCTCGCCTCGGCGATCGCAACCGTCGCATTGATGCTGTTCCCGCGCGCGATGTTCCCGAACAGCCCGATCAACGGCCTCGAATGGCTGCTGCCCCTGATCGTCTTCGCGGTCGCAGGCTCCGACGTGTCGCTCGCCGCTCTGGCCTATCGCCACAATGTCGGGGCCACCGTGACCGCGCGCGCGATCGTCGAGCCCTGGACGCTGAGCATCGCCGCGTTCGGCTGGGCATTCATCTCGACCCGCGACGGCCTGATCATCGCCTATGTAATCTCGATGACCGCAGCGCTGGCCGCCTCGCTCCTGCCCTTCTTCCGGAGCTACGGCTTCCCGGAGGGCTGGCGGCCGGAGCCGGGGACCTTGTGGCGGCTGGCGCGCCGCAACACGCCGCTCGCAGCGGCCGACGCGATCGAATGGGGATCGCGCCGGCTCGACATCGCGATCCTCGGCCTGTTCTTCGCGCCTTATTATGTCGGCGTCTATTATGTCGCCCAGCAGGTCGCCTCCCTCCCGCAGAAGCTCAAGACCAGCTTCGACCCGATCCTCGGTCCGGTCATCACCCAGCGCCTCGCCGAGGGCGACAAGAAAGCGGTGGCGCGCCAGGTTCGCCAGGTCGGCTTCTGGATCATCGCAGCGCAGGGCGGGGTAGCGCTCGCGCTCGGCATTCCGGGCGAGGCGGTCATGGGATTGGTCGGGCCGAACTTCGTCGGCGGCACCGGGGCGCTCGGCTTCCTGCTCGCCGCCGAGGTGGTGGCGGCGACCGCGGTCGTGTCCGAAGCCGCGCTCGTCTACGTCGCCCGCCACCGCAATTTGATGATCTCGCTGATCAGCATCGGCGCCCAGGCCGTGCTTTCGATCATCCTGATCGTGACCATCCGCGGGCTCGGCTTCCCCTATCCCTATCAGGCCGCAGGCCCCGCGGTCGCCCTGATGCTCGCGCTCGGCCTGTCCTCGGTGCTGAAGGCGCGGTTGCTCAGCGGGATTCTCGGCGCTCCGGTCCAGGGCTGGCGCTGGCCCCTGATCTGGGCCGCCGCGGCAGCCACCCTGATCGGCTGGCTGTTCACCCTGTTGCCGAGGTCCCACGAATGGGCCGAGCTCGCCTTCGGCATTCCTTCGATCCTGATCGTGTTCGGCGCCGTGGTCTGGAAGCGGGGCTTCACCAGCGACGATCGCGAGCTGTTCCGCACGCGCAAGGGCGGTTCGATCGAGCCCACCCTGCCGCCGCCGACCGGAGCGGTGGAATCGGGAGGTTAAATCCTCCCCTCGAAATCGAGGGAAGGAATCAAGCTCAATGTCGGAAGTGGCGCATCCCGGTGAAGACCATCGCCAGGCCGGCTTCGTCGGCGGCGGCGATCACTTCCTCGTCGCGGATCGAGCCGCCTGGCTGGATCACCGCAGTGGCGCCGGCCCGGGCAGCGGCAAGGAGGCCGTCCGCGAACGGGAAGAAAGCATCCGATGCGACAGCGGAGCCGATCGTCCGTGGCTGGTCCCATCCGGCTTTGGCGGCGGCGTCCTCGGCCTTCCAGGCAGCGATCCGCGCCGATTCGAGCCGGTTCATCTGCCCCGCGCCGATCCCGGCGGTGGATCCGTCCCTTGCGTAGACTATGGCGTTGGACTTGACGTGCTTAGCGACGGTCCAGGCGAACAGGCAGTCGGCAAGCTCTTGCTCGCTCGGCGCCCGCCTGGTGACGAGCTTGAGCGCTTCCCGGGCCACCCGGCCGTTATCGCGGGTCTGGACGAGATAGCCTCCGGCGATCGACTTGAAGCTCAGGCCCGGCCGCGCGGGATCCGGGAGGTCGCCGGTCAACAGCAGCCGCAGATTCTTCTTCCTCGCGAAGATCTCGCACGCCTCCTCGTCGGCGCCGGGAGCTATCACCACCTCGGTGAAAATCTGCGTCATCGCCTCGGCCGCCTCGCGGGTCAGCCTGGCGTTGACCGCGATGATCCCGCCAAAGGCGGAGACGGTGTCGCAGGCGAAGGCGGACTCATAGGCTTCGACAAGATCAGCGCCGCGAGCGACTCCGCACGGATTGGCATGCTTGACGATGACGCACGCGGGGCCTTCGCCGCCAAACTCGGCGACCAGCTCCAGCGCCGCGTCGGCATCGTTGTAATTATTGTAGCTGAGCGCCTTGCCCTGGACCTGCTCGGCCTGGGCAATGCCGCTACTGTGCGGTCCGGTGGGAAGGTAGAGCGCCGCCTGCTGATGCGGATTTTCGCCATAGCGCAACTCCTGGCTGAGCGTCATCGTCAACGGCAAGGCCGGGGGGAAGATCTCGCCCTGGTCGGCGATGGCGAACCATAAGGCGATCGTCGAATCATAGGCCGCGGTCGCGGCGAACGCCTTGGCGGCGAGATATTTGCGAAGGCCGAGCGGAGTCGCGCCCCCGCCTTCATCGAGCGCCCCGATCAGGGCCGGGTAATCCTCCGGATCGGTGACGATGGCCACATAATCGTGGTTCTTCGCGGCCGAGCGGACCATCGACGGGCCGCCTATATCAATATTCTCGATGATCTCGTCGCGATCGGCGCCGCGCGCCACCGTCTGGGCGAAGGGATAGAGATTGACCACGACGAGGTCGATCGCGCCGATCCCGTGCTCGGCCATCGCGGCGGCATGCTCCTGATTATCGCGGATCGCGAGCAGCCCGCCATGCACCTTGGGGTGGAGCGTCTTGACCCGCCCGTCCATCATCTCGGGAAAGCCGGTGAGATCGGAAATGTCGCTGACCTCGAGCCCAGCCTCACGCAACGCTTTGGCGGTGCCCCCGGTCGAGACCAGCTCGACCTTGTGGCGGGCCAGGACCCGGGCGAGATCGACGAGGCCGGTCTTGTCCGACACGGACAGGAGGGCGCGGCGGACATTTACCAACTCGGTCATTGGACTCCTCGGGATGGGCCGGGCGAATCCGGCGAGCGATGCCTCAAGACTTAGCCTGCCCGGCGAAAGGACCAGGCGATGGTCATTCCGTCGGCCGGGCTCTCGCCGGCGACGATCAGTTGCTGGCTGGGATGCGGCGTGGCCTCGCCGTCGAGCCAGACGCTGTCCTCGATCGACAGCCTGCCGCCGCGGCAGCGGAACTGCCAGACTCCGCCGCCGCGTATCCTGAGCAGGGCGCCCTGGCCGTCGGCGGTGGTGGTGACCTCGACCTGGGGTGCGAGATGGAAGCGGGCGGCGAACGGCACATCCTCGTGGCGGCGCTTGCGGCCGGCGGAAATCAGGCTGTCCTGGCCTTCGAGGGTCTTGCCGTCCGCGGCCAAAGTGAGCTGGCGCTGGTGGACGAGGCCGTACCGTCGGCAATAGCCGTCGTGGCTGGCTTCGACCTGGCCTATTCCGCCGGTCTCGTCCCGCGCCAGCTCGACCTGGGCGACGCCCTTGCCGAGGCTGTTGTCGTCGTGGATCGCGGTCGAGTTGCGGTCGCCCAAGGTGAGCGTCGAATGCGCGGCGGTGGTCCGCAGGCCGCGCGCCAGCGCCTCCGGAAGCGCGTCGATATCCGCGCCGGCGCCGCCGCAATTGACCACCAGCCGTCCGGCACCGTCACTGAGCTCGAAGGCAAGGGTCGAGGCGCAGCCGCCGCGTAGCGCCCGGCTCGGCGGCGGAGGCGCAGCGTCCATCACCACGATGGTGTTCTTCGCCTCGAGCCTCTGATAGCCCCAGCCTCTCGCCTGGCGCAGTGGCCGCGCGCGCACTCCGGATCCTTCGACCGCGGCATGGATCCTGCGCCGGGTGGACATGTTGCCGCCCTGCCAGCTCGACAGCGCTTCGTCGCCGAGCGTCACTCCGAGCAGGGCCGAGACGGTTGCGTCCAGGGTCTCGGAAACCATCTCGGGCACGTCGTGCTGGGCGGCATAATAAGCGGCGCGAACCTGGCTGAGCAATTCGACAAGGGCGAGCTGCTCGGTCGGCGATCGGCTGACCAGCCCGCCATCGTCGTGGAGCGCCGCGGACAGCGCCCGCATCAGCCCGGCCTCGCCACGGCTGAGCCGGGCCGGGCCGCCCTGAACGACCAGGGCAGCGGCGATCACGCCGGCCCAGGCGGTGACCCGGGCGAGACCCGGAGGCGCCCTTTCGGCAGCCTTGTCGAGATGCCGCGCGCCGCGGGCGATCGTGTTGAGCACCAGCGACCGATAGACGATGTCCCGGCTCGACAGGATGTAGGGCGCATAGGCCGCCCAGAACAGGATCCGCCGTCCCCACAAGTCGGCGCGCCAGGCGCGCTCGCTGAACTGCTCGCTATGCTCGGCGAGCCATTTGTGGAGTATCTTCTCGGCAAGCTTGGCTGCGCGCTCCCGAGTCGCCGCTGCGGCGAGATCGCGCAGCCATTCGAAGCTCTGCAGATAGTCGGCGAAGGCGGGGGGCAGGCTGGGGTCCGAGAAATCGACCGCTTCGGCCGGCCAGCTTTCACCGCGATAGACGAAATGACCATGGAGGATCGCCTCGCCCGCATTCTTGTCGCCGGCGATGGGGTCCTTCGGTACCGCAAGCAATTTGAGCGGGAAGCGACCGCGCAGCCTGATCGAGTGGAAGGGTGTCCGCCAGGAAAGCCGGTGCAGGCGCCAGGACAACCGCTCCGCAAGCGACGCGCCGCCATTGCCGCCGATCCGGATCAGCCGCTTGCCGGTCTCGATCCCGTCCTCGCTGTCATGGTCGATCCTGTCCAGGGCGCTCACCCTCCGCGCAGGTCGCGGATATTCTCCGCGTAGCGATCGGGTCCGCCCCGGAAGGTCGCGGTGCCCGCGACCAGCACATCGGCACCGGCATCGATCGCACGGCGGGAGGTGGCCGTGTCGATGCCGCCGTCGACCTCCAGGTCGATCGGCTTTCCGATCTTGTCAATCTGCTTGCGGACCGCCTCGATCTTTCGAAGCTGGCTGTCGATGAAGCTCTGGCCCCCAAAGCCCGGATTGACGCTCATCACCAGCACAAGGTCGACATCCTCGAGGACATAATCGAGCATCTTGGCGGGTGTCGCGGGGTTGAGCGCGACGCCGGCTTTCTTGCCGAGCGACCCGATGCGCTGGATCGTGCGATGGAGATGCGGCCCGGCCTCGGGATGGACGGTGATGATGTCCGCGCCCGCCTCTGCGAAGGCGTCGAGAAAGGAATCGACCGGCGAGATCATCAGATGCACGTCGAAGGTCTTGGCGGTGTGCGGGCGAAGCGCCTTCATCACCCCCGGCCCGATCGTCAAATTGGGGACGAAATGACCGTCCATGATGTCCACATGGATCCAGTCCGCGCCGGCGGCGTCGACCGCGCGCACTTCCTCGCCCAGGCGCGAGAAATCGGCGGACAGGATTGAGGGCGCGATGCGGACCGGCTGTTGCACGAACCGGGATTAACCAAGCGCGACTCCGCGGGCAAGGAAAGCGGGCACTTATCCCCGGTTAATTGCACCCGGGCGTCAGTGGCGGCGGAATCGGGCGATGAAGAAGCCGTCGGCACCGCCGGCTTCGGCGAATGTGCCGGGCAGAAGCCGGACTCGCCCGTTCACGATCGGGACCTTTCCCCCGAGCTCACCCTCCCCGACCGGATCGAGCGCATAATCCGGATGGGCTGCTAGGAAGGCGTCGGCGACCGTTTCGCCCTCGCCCGGCTCGAGCGAGCAGACCGAATAGACCAGGGTCCCGCCGGGCTTGAGCCAGGTCGCCGCGCGGCCGAGCATCTTTTGCTGAGTCTCGGCGAGCTCGACGATCGCGCGCTCGCGGACCCGGTGGAGGACGTCGGGATGGCGGCGGTAGATCCCGGTGGCCGTGCAGGGCGCGTCGAGCAGGATCGCATCCACCGGCGCGGCCGGTTTCCACTTCATCACATCCGCGGCGACCACTTCCGCCACGAGGCCGGTGCGGGCAAGGTTGTCGGAAAGTCGTGCCAGACGACTCTCCGAGGAATCGATCGCGGTCACCCGGAAGTCGGCGGCCGCGAGCTGCATCGTCTTGCCGCCGGGGGCGGCGCAGAGATCGAGCGCGAGTCTGCCGCCACCCTCTCCGAGCAGGCGCGCGGGAATAGACGCGGCGACATCCTGAACCCACCAGCCGCCCTCGCCGAAGCCGGTCAGGCCGGCGACCGCAGTCCGCGCGGCGAGCCGGAAATGGCCGGGCAGCAGGCTGAATCCCTCCATGTCGGAGGCCGGCTCGCCGCCGGGAGCGAAGCTCAGGTCGAGCGGCGCCGGGACCGCGAGCAGGCGTTGCGCGGCTTCGACCACATCGGCTCCCCAGGCGCGCTCCCAGCGCTCCGCTACCGCGGGCGGCAGCGTCGGAATCTCGCGAAGCCTGGCTTCGCGGCGCATCAATGTGCCGAACACGCCATGGGCGAGCCGGCGCGGGCCGCCGTCGAGCAAGGGCAGAACGGTCGCGATCGCCGCATGGGCCGGAGTGCCGAGCGCAAGCGCCTGGACGAGCGCGATGCGCAGCGCGAAACGCGCCTTTGCATCGTCGGGCAGCCGCTTCGCGGTGGCGCCGTCGATCAGATCGTCGAGATCGGTAAGCCGGCGCAGGGTCTCGGCGGCGATGGCGTGGGCGAAGGCGCGATCGTCCGGGCGATCGAGGCCCCGGGTGGCGGTGGCGAGCGCGGCTTCGAGCGGCAGCCCCTTGCGGAGCACCGCGTCGAGCAGGCTCAAGGCGGCGCGTCGCGACGCGGCGCCGATCGTTTCGGGGCGGCTCAGCGTCCGCGTCCCAGCGGGTCGAGTGCGCTGCGGCGGCGGGACCGGCTCGGTGGGACGGAGGCTCTCGGCCGGCTCGCGAGCCCCATGTCCGCGGCGATCGCCTCGAGCGCCGCGATTCGATTGGCGGTGTCGGGGTGCGTCGAGAACAGGCTGTCGCCGCGGCCGCTGGGAACGATGTAGAGGGCTGCAGCGGCCGGATTGCGAAGCGCGACGGGGCTGGGGATTCGCGCTGCCCCGGCATGGAGCTTGGCGAGCGCGGAGGCGAGCGCCCGCGGATTGCGGCAGATTTCCGCGCCTGCGCGGTCAGCGGCATATTCACGCGTGCGGCTGATTGCGAGCTGGACGATCATCGCGGCGAACGGCGCAAGCAGCATCGCGGCGATCATCGCCAGGGGATTGGAACGACTGTCCCCGCCGCGAAAGAAGAAGCCGAAATTGGCGAGCATCGCGATCGCCCCGGCGATCGTCGCGGTCATCGTCATGACCAGGGTGTCGTGGTTGCGGATATGACCGAGCTCATGCGCAAGCACAGCCGCCACCTCTTCCTTGTCGAGCAGGCCGAGCAGGCCGGTGGTCGCGGCGACCGCGCCATGCTCCGGGTTGCGCCCGGTGGCGAAGGCGTTGGGATGCGGCGAATCGATCAGATAGACTCGCGGCATCGGCAGGCCGGCGCGGCTCGAGAGCTGCTGCACGATTCCGACGAGCTGCGGCGCGTTGCGGCTGTCGACCTCGCGCGCGTCGTGCATCCGAAGCACGATCCGGTCGGCGTTCCAGAAGGTGATCAGGTTCATCCCGGCCGCGGCGATCAGGGCGATGAAGGCACCCGCGGCGCCGCCAAGCGTATAGCCCAAGCCCATGAACAAGGCGGTCATCGCCGCCAATAGCAATACAGTCTTCACACCATTCATCTTGCGCACCGGCCTCCCGCGCCCGAAATGTGGGAAACCGACGCCCCTGATTCAATCGGAGCCGACATGGGCCAGCGCCCCCCGCATGTGAAACCGCCTCCTCATTGGCCGAAGAGCGACCCGCCGCCGCGGCCGGCGCCGCCGCACGACGAGACGGAACATGGCGGCCCGAAGGGCGAGGAGCCCACCCGCTACGGAGACTGGGAGAATCACGGCCGCTGCTGGGATTTCTGACCTTTCCGGTCCGTCGGGACCGGCGAGGTCATCCCGGCGAAGGCCGGGATCCCTCCGGGAAGGGGCGCCGCATCCCATTCTCCCGACGAGCTTCACTCGCAGCGAGGCTCAATCCCCCTCGCTTCGCAGCGGCCGCGACAGCAACCGCCCGACCACTTCATCGACTCCCGCCTCGCCGGCCAGCAGGGCGCACACCGCGGCGACGATCGGCATGTCGACCCCGGCATCGCCCGCGGCGCGCTCGAGGACGGGAGCGGTGAAGGCGCCCTCGGCGACGGTGCGGCGGTCGGCGAGCAGCTGCGCGGCGCTTCGCCCCTCGCCGAGTCCCTTGCCCAGGCTGAAGTTGCGCGAGCTGACCGACGAGCAGGTCAGGACGAGGTCGCCGAGCCCGGCCAGCCCGGCCAGGGTCTCGGCGCGGGCGCCGCGGGCGAGTCCGAACCGGGTCATCTCGGCGAATCCGCGCGAGATCAGGGCCGCGCGCGCATTCTGGCCGAGCCCCCGTCCCTCGACGACACCGCAGGCGATTGCGAGGACATTCTTGACGGCTCCGCCAATCTCCGCGCCGATCACATCGTCCGACAGATAGGGCCGGAACCAGGGACGGGCGATCCGGTCGCGAAGCTGTTCGCCGAGCTTGCGGTCTTGCGCGGCCAGGGTCACCGCGGTCGGCAGCCGAGCGGCGACCTCGTGGGCGAAGGTCGGGCCCGACAGGACCGCGACCCCGCAATCGGGCTGGGTCTCGCGCGCGACCTCGTCCATCAGCTTCATCGTCGATTCCTCCATGCCCTTGGCACAGAGGATCAAAGGCATCGAAAGGCGCGGCAGGGCGACGAGCAACGCGCGCATATGCTGGGCCGGAGTGACCACCAGCAAGGCTTCGCAGGCCGCGAGCTCGGAAAGCTCGGCGGTGGCGCGGATCGTCGGATCGAGCGGCATCCCGGGAAGGAAGACCTTGTTCTCGTGGACCGAGTTGATCGATTCGATCACTTCGCGCTCGCGCGCCCAGAGGATGGTCTCGCCGCCCTCTGCCGCGACCTGGGCGAGGGCGGTGCCCCACGCGCCGCCGCCGAGGATCCCGACCGTAGTCACGCCTTCACCCCTGCGCCGCGGACAATCTCGGCATCGGGATCGAGCGGCCAGCGCGCGCGTGGCGGCGTGTCGAGCGAGTCGATCAGGCCCGCTTCGAAGCGAAGCGCTCCGGCCCAGCCGATCATCGCCGCATTGTCGGTGCACAGCCAGAGCGGCGGCGCGACGAAGGGCAGTCCGTGCCGCTTCGCGAGACCGGTCAGCGAGGTACGCACCGTCTGGTTGGCGGCGACCCCGCCGGCGACGACCAAGGCCGTGGCCTCCGGTGCGAGGGCGAGCGCGCGGGTGGTGCGGTCGACGAGGCAATCGACCACGGCCTGCTGGAAGGATGCAGCGATGTCCTCGCGCGTATGAAGGCCGCTGTCCCTGGCGCGGAGCACTGCGCTCTTGAGCCCGGCGAAGGAGAAATGGGGCTCGGCCGAGCCGACCAGCGGCCGTGGCAGCTTGACTGCCTTGGGATCGCCGGCTTTCGCCGCAAGCTCGACGGCGGGACCGCCCGGAAATCCGAGGCCGAGCAGTTTGGCGGTCTTGTCGAACGCCTCGCCGGCGGCATCGTCGATCGTCGTGGCGAGCCGGCGATAATATCCGAGCCCCCGCACCAGGATCAGCTGGCAATGGCCGCCCGAGACCAGCAGCAGCAAATAGGGGAAGGTAAGGCCGGGCTCAGACAGCATTGGCGACAAGGCATGGCCTTCGAGATGGTTGACCGCGATCAACGGCTTTCCGGAAGCGAGGGCGATGCCCTTGCCGGTGACCAGCCCGACCATCACGCCGCCGATAAGCCCCGGCCCCGCGGTTGCCGCTATGGCGTCAACCTCGTCGAGCGAGACTTGCCCTTCGGCGAGGACCTGCTCGATCAGTCCCGGCAATATCTCGACATGGGCGCGCGCCGCGATCTCCGGCACGACACCGCCGACTGGGCGGTGCGCGCTCTCCTGCCCCGCGAGCGCGTGGGCGAGGACTCGCCGGTCGCCGGTGACCAGGGAAGCCGCGGTTTCGTCGCATGAGGATTCGATGCCGAGGATCAGGGTCATCCGGCTTCCCTGCCACCCTCGCAGCGGCTAGCACAAGCGCCCCATGATTCAGACGCTTCCATGATGCAGACGCTGCGCATCGGCACGCGCGGGTCGCCGCTCGCTTTGGTCCAGGCGCGCCTGGTCGCGACCGCGCTTCGCGACGCGCACGGATGGGGTGGGGAGCGGATCGAGATCGTCCCGATCACCACCACCGGCGACCAGGTCCGCGACCGGCCGCTGGCCGAAATCGGCGGCAAGGCCCTGTGGACCCGGGAGCTCGATCGAGCGCTGCGCGAAGGAATTACCGACATTTCGGTCCATTCGATGAAGGATGTCGAGACCGGGCGTCCGCCGGAGCTGGCGATCGTCGCGATGCTGCCCCGCGCGGATGTGCGCGACCGGCTGATCGGCGCGGCGAGCGTCGATGCGCTGCCGCACGGCGCGAGGCTGGGCACCTCGTCGCCGCGGCGGATGGCCCAGATGCTCGCGCGCCGCCCGGACCTGTGCATCGTTCCGCTGCGCGGCAATGTCGACACGCGGCTGCGCAAGATCGCAACTGGCGAGGCCGATGCGACCCTGCTTGCCTCGGCAGGCCTCGACCGGCTCGGCAAAAGGGATGTCGGAGTCGTCTTGGACGACTTTCTGCCGGCGCCGGCCCAGGGCGCGGTCGGGATCGAGGCGCGGGCCGACGATCGCAAGACTGGTTTGATCCTCGGCGCAATCGACCATCGTCCCACCCATCTTTGTGTCTCTGCCGAACGCCGGCTGCTCGAGGGCCTGGGCGGCAATTGCCACTCGCCGATCGGAGCGCTCGCCACGCTCGAGGACAGCCAGATCCGCCTCCGAGCCGAGCTGATGAGCCCGGACGGCGCGCTTATCGAGAGCGGCGAGACGCGGTTCGATCCCGAAGACCGCGACGCGCCGCTTGCGCTCGCCCGGCAGATGCTCGCCCGCGCCGCGCCGTCGATAAGGGCCTTGTTCGACGGGTGAGCGCGCGGATCCTCATCCTTCGCCCCGAGCCGGGCGCCAGTGTCACCGCCGGACGCGCGCGAGCGGCGGGGCTCGATCCTGTGGCGGCGCCGCTGTTCACGATCCGGCCGGTCGACTGGGATCCGCCCGACCCGGACGATTTCGACGCCGTGCTGCTGACCAGCGCCAATGCCGCCCGCCACGGCGGCACCCGGTTCATCCACCTTCCCTGCTATACGGTCGGCGACGCGAGTGGGGCGGCGGCGCGGCTGGCGGGCTATGGCGACATCCGGATCGGCCCGTCCGATGGCGCGGCCGCTGCCGGCTTGCTCGCAGCGGCCGGCGCGCATCATGTTCTCCACCTCTGCGGCCGTGACCATGTCGAGGTCTCCGCGCCGGGACTGAGCTTCGAGCGCAGGCTGGTCTACACTGCGGAACCGGTGCGCGACCTGCCCGAGCCGGCCCGCGCGGCCCTCGCCCAGGGGGCGCTCGTCCTGCTCCATTCCGCGGCCGCGGCGACGCTCTTCGGCGCCCTCGCGGGGGAGCGCGGGGCGCTTCGCATCGCCTCGATCAGCCCTGCGGTCGCCGCGGCAGCGGGGGAAGGCTGGGCCGCAAGCGCGGTCTCCGGGGCGCCGCGCGACGAGGCTTTGCTGGAGCTTGCCGTCCAGCTGTGCCAGACTGGATCGACTGGCGAGACGGGAAATGGTGACTGAGCATGGAATATGAGCCGGCGCAGACGGTGCGGCCCAGACGATCTCTGCTCGCGCTCCTGCTCGTGCCCGTGCTTGCCTTCGTCGGCGGCCTCGCGGCGATGGGGTGGCTGCTGGTGCGCTGGGGCGCCGCGGCGCAATTCCTCGGAATAGCTCCCGCTGCTCCGGCTGTAGCACCGCAGCCGACGACGGTGACGGTCGATCGCACGCCGGCGCCGAGCCCGGCACCGGAGACATTGGTCTCGCCCGACAGCCAGCGACTGGTGATCGATCCCGAGCTCGTCCGAAGGGTCAATCTGGTCGAACAGAGGGTGGCCCAGCTCGACCTCCAGTCGCGCTCCGCCGCCGGCAATGCCGATCGCGCCGAGGCCCTCCTGGTCGCCTTCGCGGCACGGCGCGCGCTCGATCGCGGAGTCTCGCTCGGATATATCGAAGGCCTCCTTCGCCAGCGTTTCGCGCCGACCCAGCCGCAGGCGGTGGGCACGATCATCGCTTCGGCGCAAAATCCGGTCACCCTTCAGCAGTTGCAGGAAGATCTGGTCGATGTCGCGCCGCGGCTTACCGGCGGCAGCCCCGACCAGAGTTGGTGGGACGCATTCAAGACCGAGCTGGCCGGGATGATCATCGTCCGCAAGACCGGGACGCCTTCGCCTCTGCCTTCGGAGCGGCTGCGCCGGGCACGGCGAAGCCTCGAGACCGGTCAGGTCACCGTCGCGCTCGCCGAGGTGCTCCGGCTGCCCGCCCGCAACAACGCCGCCGACTGGATCGCCAAGGCGCGGCGCTACATCATCGCCCGCCAGGCCCTCGACACGATCGAGACTGCCGCCCTGCTCGAGCCCCGCGCCCCGCAGTCGCTCCACCCGACCCCGCCGACGCAGGCGCCTGCGCCGGCGCGCGCCAAGGCGGGTTAGCGAAGAACTCTAGCCAGCCCCCTCCCCCCATCAAGGGGAGGGAGGACAGACTACACCTCCAGCAACGCATAAGGCCGGCCGAACGCCGGCTCGACGACGAACTGGGCGCAATTGTAGACCGGCACTCCGCCCGGCGTATGGCCGGAATAGGCGCCGCGATGGGCGTGGCCGTGGACCACCGCCTTGACATTGTCGAAGCGGTCGATCGCATTGGCGAGGCGGGACGATCCCAGGAAGGGGTAGATTTCGAGCGGCTCGCCTTCGACCGTCTCGGCGATCGGGGCATAATGGAGCACCGCCACCGCCCGGTCGGTGCGAAGCGAGCGCAGCCCGTTCTCGAGCTTGCGAGCTTCCTCGCGGGCCTCGTCGACGAAGATCTTGATCGCCTGCTCGCCGAACGGGCCGAGCTCGCCGCGGCCGAAGCCGCCGATAAAGCCCTTCGCCCCGGCGAATCCGACGCCTTCGATCATTGTCGCCTGCTCGCCCAGCATGGTCACTCCGGCCTGCTGGAAGATGCGAAGCACCTCGTCGGGAACGCCGAACTCGAAATCGTGATTGCCGAGCACCCCGACCATCGGAATCGAGCAATGCCTGAGATCCTCGGCAAGGATCTCGGCCTCGCTGACCTTGCCGAAATTGGTGAGATCGCCGCACAGGGCAAGGACGTCCGCGGCCTCGGAAATCTCGGCGAACATGCCGCGATAGCGATTCTGACAGGTCTCCGTGACGTGGAGGTCCCCGATCGCCGCAAGCGTGATGGTCTCAGTGTTTTCGCTCATGCCGTTCCTCGAGGCCGCGGCCGACCACGTCGGCAAAGCCCCATTCGCTGATGTCGGGGACATAATCGCGCGGACTGTAGAGCCGCCCGCGGCAGATCTTGACGCTCGCCGGCGGCAGCTGGTCCTGGACCTTGAGCCGGTCGAGAAGCTCGTCGAACAGCCATTGCGGGATGCAGTGGCGCTCGGTCGGGTAGATGAAGCGGAAGTTGAGCACCATGATCAGCAGCACTTCCCAATAGAGCTCCATCGCGACCAGCAGCCGCTCCCAGTCGATCTCCTCATGCTTCTTGAGGATGACGTGGACGACATCGGCGCCGTCGTAGCGGTAGCGATCCTGGAGAAAGAGCTTGGAGAGGATGAACTCAGTCGGCGGGGTGATCCGGACCGTCGACCCGTAGACCTCGACCTCATATTCGCGCTGGAACCAGTCGTCGTTGATCGGGATGGAAGGCGACGACATGTTCCAGATCACGTCGAAGAAGTTTTCGCCTTTCCAGACCTTGCCGATCCAGCGGTCGTCCTCGACTTCGATCCGGTAGCCGGCCGCCTTGAAGAAGGCGAGGACCCGGGGGCCGTCGCTGACCTTGCAGAAGACGTCGAGGTCCTTGGTCGGCCGCATGATCCCGGTGTAGCAGCCGAGCGCATAGGTGCCGGACAGCAAATAGGGGATCCCCGATTCCGAGAGCAGCTTGAGGCTTTCGGCATAGAATTCGACGGCTTCGGGCGGCGGCTCGAAGAGCGAGGAATCGACGCTGTCCAAAGTGGTGCTCATGACCCTCGGCGGTATTTTCCCGGCGGAGTCGGCGGAGTGCCGCGTTCGTCCGGGTGGCTTGAGAACGGGGATGGGCTCCAACCGTTCCAGCCCGCGCCCGGAGCCGCAGGCTATTGGGAATGGGTGCAGGCGGCGGTCAGCGCGGCCTCGACGATCGCCGACCAGCGCGTCTGGCCCTCCGGATCGCCGATCAGATCCTGCCGGATCTCGATCTCCACATAGGGCCGCCTCGCCGGATAAGCGTGTCGCGGAACGGTATAGTCGATCGAATCCATCCGATAGGGCGCATTGTCTCCCACCACGATGTCGCCGGCGTGCTGGAGCGCATTAAGGAAGCGGAGCGCGAACGCCGGGTCACCTTTGTCGTGCAGCACTCCGATCTGCCAGGGCCGGTCCACGCCTCCGAAGCTCGGAGTGAAGCTGTGCAGCGAGACCAATATCGTCCCGAGGCCCCCTTGGTCGCGGCGCTTCAGCTCTGCCGCGATCGCCGATTGATAGGGACGGTGGATCGCGGCGATCCGGGCAATGCGCTGCCCCGGGCTCAGCCCGACATTGGCCGGAACCGTGGTGCCGTCGCTGATCTCGGGGATCGAATCGGCAGCAGCCGGATCCCGATTGCAGTCGATCGCGAGACGCGAATAGGTCTGGCGGATGAAGGTGGCGTCGAGCGAGCCGGCGAGATGCTCGCCCAGGCCGGCAATGCCGATGTCCCAGCCGATGTGGCGGGCTAGCTCGTCATCCGGGAGGCCTAGCGACCCTAGGCGCGAGGGGATCCGATTGCCGGCATGATCGCCAATCAGCAGGAACGATGATGCGCCGCCGGGGTTGATTATCTGCACAGGTGGTGGATCATGGTCCGCAAGCAGCGATTGGCTGGTCACTTCGTCCATGCCGCGGGGATCCAATGCCACTCCTCAACCTCTCTCACATAACCTCCTACAGCTACAATCAGCCGGTGCACTTCGGCGAGCACCGGATCATGGTCCGTCCGCGCGAGAGTTACGACCAGCATTTGATTCACGCGACTCTCCATATCGATCCCGAACCGCTCGAGGTTCGCTGGCTCCAGGACGTGTTCGGCAATTCGGTGGCGATCGCCACCTTCGATCGGGCGGCGAAATCGCTGCTCATCGACAGCCGGGTCAAGGTCCAGCACAGCCCGGCCGAAGTCCAGGGGATCGATGTCGAGGAATATGCCCGCTTCTATCCCTTCACTTACTCCTCGGAGGAAATGCCCGACCTGCTGCGCTCGATCGAACGCCAGCATGTCGATCCCTTGCGCGTGATCGACACCTGGGCGCGGCGATTCGTCGACCCTGCCGGAAAGACCGATACGGTGGCGATGCTCGCGGACATGACCGCGACGATCAAGCGCGAATTCGCTTATGTCGCACGGCCGGAAAAGGGCACCCAGACCCCGCTCGAGACCCTGGCGACTCGCAAGGGTACGTGCCGCGACTATGCGATGCTGATGATCGAGGCAGTGCGCGCGCTCGGCTTCGCTGCACGCTTCGTGTCGGGCTATGTCTACAGTCCGTCGATGCGCGACAAACGAGTCGGCGGCGGCAACACCCATGCCTGGGTTCGGGTCTATTTGCCCGGCTCGGGCTGGGTCGAGTTCGATCCGACCAACGGCATCGTCGGCAACCACGGGCTGATCCGCGTCGCGGTGGCGAGGGATATCTATCAGGCGGTCCCGGTCTCCGGAACCTGGATCGGCTTCCCCGGTTGTTTCGTCGACATGTCCGTGTCCGTCGATATTTCCGTCGACGAAGGCTCTTCGACCCACGCCATCTTCGACCACCCTCCCCGAAAGCAGTCCGCATGCTGATCCGAGCCGGCTATGAAATTCGTTATGAATCCGAGTTCGCGACGCCAATGATGGCGATGCTGAGCATCCACCCGTCACGCCATCAGGATCTGCTCACCCCGCATCGTATCCAGGCCTCCCCGGATGTACCGATGTACGATTATCTCGACGCCTTCGGAAATGTCTGCACCCGGGTCACAGTCCCCCCCGGCGGCCTGACGTTGAGCTGCGATTTTACGTTGAAGGATGATGGCGAGCCGGATCCGGTTGTGCTCGATGCCGTCCAGCATCCGGTCGAGGAGCTTCCCGACGAAGTCCTGATGTACCTGCTGGGCAGCCGCTATTGCGAGACCGACCGGCTGTCGGAGACCGCCTGGTCGCTGTTCGGCGGCATCGCCCCCGGCTGGGGCCGGGTGCAGGCGATCGTCGAATATACCCACAACCACGTCCAGTTCGGCTATCATTTCGCGCGCTCGACCAAGACTGCCTGGGATGCGCACCAGGAGCAGCAGGGGGTGTGCCGCGATTTCGCGCATCTCGCGATCACCTTGTGCCGCTGCATGAACATTCCGGCCCGCTACTGCACCGGCTATCTCGGCGACATCGGGGTTCCGCCGAGTGACTCGCCGATGGATTTCTCGGCCTGGTTCGACGTCTATCTCGGCGATCGCTGGCATGTGTTCGACGCGCGCCACAATCGCCCGCGTATCGGCCGGATGCTGATGGCGCGTGGGCGCGACGCCACCGATACCGCGCTGACCACCACATTCGGTCCGGCCAGACTGTCCGGATTCATCGTTCATACCGATCAGGTCGAGGCTGTTGGCTGACGATCCTGGAAGCAACCCTCTCCTGACGGCAAGCCCGCTCCCCTTCGGGGCGCCCCGGTTCGACCGGATCCGGCCGGAGCATTTCCTGCCGGCGTTTCGCGAAGCGCTGGCGCTGGCGGAGCGCGACATGGCGGCGATCTCGGGGTCCGAGGAGCCGGCGACGTTCGAGAGCGTGATTGCCGCAATGGAACGCGCCGGCGACGCGCTGTCGCGGGTGAAGCGGATATTCTGGACAATTTCGTCAGCCCAGGCCGTCCCCGAGATCCAGGCGATCGAGGGCGAGGTGTCGGCGATGCTCACCCGCTACGGCACCGCGATCTCGCACGACAGCCGGCTCTTCGAGCGGGTCCGGAAGGTGTGGGCGGCGCGAGCGACGTCGGGGCTGAATCCTGCGCAGATCCGGCTGGTCGAATCCACCTATCGCGGTTTCGTCGACGGCGGCGCCGCGCTCGACGGCCCGGCCAAGGCCCGGTTCGCCAGCATCGACGAGGAGCTTGCCGGACTTTCGACGCGCTTCGGCCAGAATGTTCTCGCCGTCGCGGCAGCCTGGGAAATGTGGGTCGACGAGGCCGGCCTCGCCGGACTGCCGGCGCCGATGCGAGACGCAGCGGCGCGCCGCGCCGAACGCAATGGCCAGGCGGGCCGCTATCTGTTCACCCTCGACCGAGGCGATGCCGAGGGCATCCTGACCTTCTCCGAGCGACGCGACCTTCGAGAGACGATGTGGCGGGCGTTCACGAGGCGCTGCGACGGCGGCGAGCACGACAATCGCCCGATCATCGACAAGATGGTCGCGCTCCGCCGCGAGAGTGCCGCCTTGCTCGGTTACTCCAATTACACGGCGCTGAAGCTGGCCGACAGCATGGCCAGGACTCCCGAGGCTGCCGAGGCGCTGCTGATGCGGGTCTGGCGCCCCGCCTTGCTTCAGGCCGCGAACGAGCAGGCCGAGCTCGAGCGGCTCGCTTTGCTCGACGGCATCGGCGATTTCGCGCCATGGGACTGGCGCTATTATGCCGAGCGGGTCCGCCGGGATCGCTACCAGCTGGACGGCGGCGAGGTGAAGAAGCAGCTTAATCTCGGACGGGTCCGCGAAGCCGCCTTCGCCACCGCGGGGCGACTCTACGGCCTCGAATTCGAGGCTCGGCCCGATCTACCGGGCTGGCATAAGGATGCGACCGTCTGGGCGGTCAGCGAGTCCGACGGGGACTCGCGCGGCCTGCTCTACACCGATTATTTCGCCCGCGCCGAGAAGCATGGCGGCGCCTGGATGGGCAGCCTGAGGGTCCAGGAGAAGATCGACGGATCGGTGCTTCCTATCGCCTATCTGGTCGCCAATTTCGCCAAGGCGCCGGGCGAAGGGGATGCCGGCCTGTCGATCGACGAAGCCCGGACCCTGTTCCACGAATTCGGCCACGCGCTGCACGCCTTGATGTCCGACGTGGTCTATCCGAGCCAGGCTGGAACCGCGGTGTCGCGCGACTTCGTCGAATTCCCCAGCAAGTTCATGGAGCATTGGATCGTCGCGCGCGAGACTCTGACCGGGCTGGGCCTGCCGCCGGCGCTGGTCGCTGCAATCGGCCACGCCGACGATTTCGGCGAGGGATTCTCGACCGTGGAGTTCCTCGCCTCGGCGATCGTCGATCTCGCAATCCACCGTTCCGAGACGCCGCTGGCCGATGTCGCTGCGGCGGGAGCGAAGATCCTTGCCGAGATCGGTATGCCGGCATCGATCGCGCCGCGCCACGGATTGACCCATTTCACCCACGTGTTCGACGGCGGTTATGCCGGCGCTTATTATTCCTATCTCTGGTCGGAGGTGCTCGACGCGGATTGCTTCGCCGCCTTCACCGAGAGCGGCGACCTGTTCGACCCCAGCCTGGCCGCCCGTTTCCGCAACGAGATCCTCGCGCCGGGCGACAGCCGCGATCCGATGGACTCGTTCATCGCCTTCAGGGGCCGCGCGCCGGACGAGCAACCCCTGCTGCGCGAGCGCGGACTGACTCGGCCCGCCGAAGCCTGAGCGCTCAGCCCCGCTTGGTCTTTTTCCGGCCGTTCAGCCCCGCTTGGTCTTTTTCCGGCCGTTCAGCCTCCGCGCATTGGCGGTTGCCGCCTTGTGGATCGGAGCCAGCGTCTGCTGCGCCGTCGTCGCGGCCCGCGCCACGGCGCGGCTACCGCGGTTGCTCATCGTCTGCATGTCGGCGAGGGTCGGGATTCCGCCCCGCATCATCAATGCGCCCATATGGTGCATCTGAGCGGCGATATCGCGGTGCGCGGCCCACCAGCCCTGACTGAGCTTGATCCCGGCCTTGGAGAAAGCCTCGACCTTCTCGGGGACGATCTGGCCGATCTCGCGATAATCGCCGGTCAACGGATTGGCGGCAGCCGCCTGCAGGATCGCCATTCGCTTGTCGACCACGCTCGACGACGCGACCATCGTCTCGCCGAGCTTGAACCCGGTCTGCCACATGTCCATTCCGGCCCGGACCGTGTCCCAATACAGGTTGATCATAGACGGTCTCCACCAGGTTTTGCGCCCAACGCGCCGGCCTGCACCATGGCACCAGCGAAATTTGGCGCAAGGCCGCTTGACCCTGGGATGGAGGCAGGGAAGTATGAATCACCACAAGGGTGGTCGGCAATGCGGCTGCCGGTGGACCTTCTCGCCGCGACAGGGTCTCGCTCGGGGAGAAGTGCATGTTTCGTCATCGTCGCGCCGCGATCTTTTTCCTCCTCGCCGCACTTCCGGTCGCTGCCCGAGCCGAGGCGCCGGCCGCGGCGGACAGCTGCGTCACCTACGACCCCGCTTATGGGCTCGCCCCGCTGATGAAGGTCGGAGCAGTGGCCGGCGGACGGCTCTACCTCCAGGACAGGGCCAGGGCCTGCCCTGCCAGCGGCGCCTGCGCATGGCGGCGAGCCGCGTATCTCACCCCCGGCGACACGGTGCTGGTCAGCGCTCCGCGCGACGGCTTCCGCTGCATCTATTATGGCACGGCGAGGGGCAAGCTGATCGCGGGCTTCGTCCCGGCTGCCGCGCTTCAGCCGGCTACCGATGTGGCCGGTCCGGATCCGGCCTTTCTCGCTGGGCTGTGGCGGGAGGACGGCGGGGACGAAATTCGCTTCGTCCATGTCGGCGCCGGAGTGAGGGCCAAGGGCCAGGCGCATTATGGCGAGAATTCAGGCGGGTTCGACGGTGCCGTGAAGCTGTCGGGAGGCGGCTTTGCTGTCGAGGACGGGGGATGTCGCGTCGATGCCCGCCGGCGCGGGCCCTATCTCTTCGTCTCCGACAACAATGGCTGCGGCGGCTTCAATGTCAGCTTCGCCGGAATCTATTCGCGATCGCGGTGATAGCGCAACGCCCCGCTACCTGGACGAAGGCGCCGCCGTCGGGCTCGCGATATCGATCAGGGCGATGGTGAAATCGAGCTCGGCATTGGGCGGGATCACCCCGCCGGCGCCTTCCGCGCCATAGGCGAGGCTCGGCGGAATCCAGACCCGATAGCGCCCGCCCTTGTGCATCAGCAGAAGCGCCTCGGTGAATCCGGGGACGAGATCGGCGACCGGCAGCGGGGTCGGCTGCGTGGTCGCGTCGAACACGGTGCCGTCGGAAAGCTTGCCTTGATAGGTGACCAGCACCGTGTCGCCGAGCTGCGGCTGCGGGCCCGAACCGGGCACCAGCGTCTGGATGCGCAATCCGGAAGCCATTTGCGTCACGGCCGGAACCTGAGGGGGTCGGGCAGCGGGAGCGCCGGCGAGACCGGCGGCAAAAGCGAGCAAATAGACCAGCATCGCGATCCCGACTGCGGAAAATGGAGCGGGCGAAGGGATTCGAACCCTCGACCCCAACCTTGGCAAGGTTGTGCTCTACCCCTGAGCTACGCCCGCTCGAGCGAAGCCGCTTTAGTGCGCGGCTGAGGTAAGGCGGCGGCTCCTAGCAGCGGTTATTGGGCTCGGCAAGGCCCTTTGCCGCACCCTTGGCAGAGCGAGGGTCGATCCCACATAGAGGCCGAATCGAATCGTCCGAATCAGAGGGGAAGCACGGTGGCGACACTGGGAATGAGCGCAGCGGACAAGGAGGCGCTGGAGGTCTTCAAGCGCGATGTGATCGAACCGTCGATGGGCGCGCTCGTCATCCTCGATTTCTGGGCCGAATGGTGCGGCCCCTGCAAGCAGCTGACCCCGATCCTGGAAAAGGTCGCAGCGGACTATGCGGCGAAGGGCGTCAAGCTGGTCAAGATCAATGTCGACGAGAACAAGCTGATCGCGGCGCAATTCCGGATCCAGTCGATCCCGACCGTCTACGCGATCTTCCAGGGCCAGCCGGTCGCCGACCTGACCTCGGCGCGGACCGAGGCGCAGCTCGGCCGGATCATCGACCAGATCCTCGCCCAGCTCCCGGTCCAGGGCGAAGAGCAGGCGCTCGAGGCCGAGATCGAGCCCTTGATCGCAATGGGCGACCAGGTGCTGGCCGAAGGCGACGGCGAGCGTGCCGTCAGCATCTTCAGCCAGATATTCGACATGGCGCCCGAAAATCCGGAAGTGATTTCGGGCCTGGTGCGCGCCCTCGTTGCCGCCGGCCGCTCGGACGAGGCTCAGGCCCTGCTCGACGGACTTCCCGAGAAGCTCGCCGCCGATCCCGCCATTGCCCGCGCCCGCTCGGCGCTCGACCTGGCACAGCTCGCCGCGCCGAGCGTCGAAACCGAATCGCTCCGCCGGCGGATCGAAGCCAATCCCGACGACCACGAAGCCCGGCTCGAGCTTGCCGGGGCGCTGATGGCGCAGGATCGCGACGCCGCCGCGGACGCCCTGCTCGAGATCGTCCGCCGCGACCGCGACTGGAACGAGGGCGCCGCCCGGAAGCGGCTGCTCCAGCTGATGGAAGTGGTCGGGCTCGAGGACCCCTGGGCGGCGACGCAGCGCCGGCGGCTGTCCTCGATCCTGTTCACCTGATCGTGGACGAACTCCGCATCCCGGTGTTTCCGCTCGCCGGGGCGATTCTCTTTCCGCGAGCCCAGCTGCCGCTGCACATCTTCGAACCGCGCTACCGAACGATGATCCGCGATGCCCTCGCCGGGGACGGGATGATCGGAATGATCCAGCCGCGCGACCGCGACGTGCCGCCAGCCTTGTTCGATATCGGCTGCCTCGGCCGGATCGTCGGTTCCGAGCTGCTCGACGACGGCCGCTACAATATCGTTCTCGAGGGGATTTCCCGCTTCCGGGTGGTGCGCGAGCTGGCCGTGACGACGCCATACCGCCAGGTCGACGCCGATCCCTGCGCCTTCGACGATCCCGACGAGCCCGATCCGCTCGGCCTCGCCCAGCGGGCCGAACTCGAGCAGGAGTCGCGGCGCTATGCCGACGCGCTCGGCTATGCGGTCGACTGGGAGGCGGTCGGAAGGCTGGACGACGAAATGCTGGTCAACGGAATCGCCCAGATTGCGCCGCTCGACGTGAGCTCGAAGCAGGCGCTGGTCGAGGCGATCGATATCGCCGCCCGCTGCGAGCTGCTCGTCCAGTTCATGCAGTTCCAGCGAATGATGCCGGGCGGCGCCGAAGGTCCCGAGACCTTGCAGTGAAGGAAGCCTGGCTCGAACTCCTGGTCTGTCCGGTTACCCGCACTCGGCTGCGCTGGGACCGCGACACCGACGAGCTGGTCTCCGACGAAGCCGGTCTGGCTTTCCCGATCCGCGCCGGAACGCCGGTGCTGCTGGTCGAAGCAGCGCGGCAGGTGGACGCGGTGGAGGTCCCAGGAGCTTAGGATTTGCTGTCAGATGTTCAGCCCGCGCAGCAGCAGGGGCTGATCGCCGGTCTCGCCCCTGGCTTCGGCCATCAACTGATCGCGAAGCGGGCCGATTCTCTGGACCAGGCCCATTCCGAGCCGGCGGACCGCGGAGGCGGCGCGGCCCGGGACTCCGTAAATGCGGGTGAGCGCGTCGGTCACCGAAGCCACCATCAGGCTGTCGAGGCTGCGCCACCTCTGATATCGGCCGAGCAACTGCGCGTCGCCGAGGTCCAGCCCGAGCCGCGCGCCCTCGACCAGCACCTGGGCCAAAGCCGCGACATCGCGAAGCCCGAGATTGAGCCCCTGGCCGGCGATCGGGTGGATGCCGTGTGCGGCATCGCCGGCCAGCGCCAGCCGCTCGCCGGTGATGGTCGCGGCATGGTGGAAGCCGAGCTTGTAGGTCCAGCGCGGGCCGGCCATCCGGACCGTGCCGAGAAAACCGCCCATCCTTTTCTCGATCTCGGCCGCCATCGCGCGGTCGGGAAGGTCGACAAGAGCGGGGGCATCCGCTCTCGCCACCGACCAGACGATCGCCGAACGAGTCCCTGGCAGCATCGGCAGGATCGCGAACGGCCCGGCCGGGTAGAATATCTCGTAGGCGGTATTTTCGTGGGAGCGCTCGTGCTCGACCGTGGCGACGATCGCATCATGATCGTAGCGCCAGCGCGCCATCGCGATCCCGGCCGCTTCGCGAGTCGGCGAATTGCGACCCTCCGCGCCGACCAGCAGGGGCGCGACCACGACCCGGCTGTCCTCGAGTGCGACCCGAACTCCAGCCGCGTCGCGGACGACCTCGGCCGCCCGTCCCGGCATCAGCAGGGTGACGTTCGGTGCCTGAGCGGCGCAGCGGTGGAGAGCGGCGCGCAGCAGCCGGTTCTCGAGCATGTAGCCAAGCGGGTCCTGATCGTCCGCCGGGTCGAACAGGATTCCGCCAGGGCCGAGGCCCTCGCTCGCCCTGATCCGTGCGATCGGGCAGATCTCGCTCTCGAGACCGGCCGTGGCGCCGATCGTCTGCAGCATCCGCCAGGACGAGCTCGAAATGGCGGTCGCGCGGCCATCGAAGGCCGGCGCCAGCGTCGCCTCCGGATCGGCGGGGTCGACGAGCACGCTCGACAGGCCGTGGCGATCGAGCGCGATGGCGAGGGTGAGGCCGATCAGCCCCGCGCCGAATATGATGACATCGGTCCGCTCCATGCGGCCTCCCTAGAGCATTTTTCGGCCAGGTCTAAGCATCGGCAAGTGCGAAAATCGGATCGATGGCCCGCTCTCGCACCGCCGAGACTCCTCCCGAATGTGTCCCCGGTGCTTCGCAGCCGCGAAAAACCGCACCGGCGCAGCAGGAAAGCGGTACCGGCGCGGCTCTGCGCAACTGCCACAGCTTGACCACGGAGTCGCTGCGGGCGCATTGAGAATATCGGGAACATACGGGGCACGAAGGGAATGGCGACAGTGGCGCAAGGCGCCCGTCAACAGCGGCGGACGCAATGGAAGGCCGGGCTCAAGAGCCGGGCCCGGCGATCGTGGCTGCTCGTCGGCGGTGCGGGGCTGGGGGCATTTGCATTGCTCTCGCTGGTCGCGCTGATCAGCTATCATCCCAGCGATCCCTCGCTCAACACCGCCGCCGCAGGGCCGGTGCGCAACTGGCTGAGCACCCCCGGGGCGTGGGTTGCAGACCTTTTGCTCAGCCTGTGGGGCCCGCCGGCGGTACTGATTCTGCCGCTGATCGGATTGATCGGGTTCCGAATCGCGCGCGGCGCCGGCCGCGAGGGCTGGATTCGCTCGCTTGCGTTGACTGCGCTCGGCCTGATGCTGATCGGCGGCGCTGCGGCCCTGCTCGTCGGCGAAGCGGTGAACGGACTTCCGGCGGGCTGGGGCGGCGGGCTCGGCTTCGTCGTCGCCCATCTGATCGACGGAGCGCTTGGCCTGGTCGGCGACGCCGGGATCGTCGCTCCGTTCCGCATCGTCGCAATGGGCCTGTGCGTGCTCGGCGGCCTCGTCCTGGTCTGGTTTGGCCTCGGTCTTCGCGACGAGGAGAAGCATTGGGTCGCCGCGATGCGTGAGCGCCGCCAATATGTGCCCGTCGTCGAGGAGGATTATTCCGACATCAAGGAGCGCCCCGCGCGGGCCCCGGTCCCGGCCATGGCGGGGGAGACCCGTCAGACGGTGATCAATGACCGTAACCTGTCCGAACAGCCGCGCCGGCCGGCGCGCGACCGCCAGCCGTCGCTTGCGCTCGGCGATTCCTACCAGCTTCCTCCGCTCGATCTGCTCAACCCGCCGCCGCCGCCTCCGGTCAACGCCACGCTCGACAAGGCCGGGCTCGAACGCAATGCGCGCCTGCTCGAATCGGTGCTCGACGATTTCTCGGTCAAGGGCGAGATCGTCGAGGTCCGCCCCGGCCCGGTCGTCACCATGTACGAGCTCGAGCCCGCGAGCGGGATCAAGGCGAGCCGGGTGATCCAGCTTGCCGACGACATTGCGCGCAACATGTCGGCGCAGTCGGCGCGAGTCGCGACGATTCCGGGACGCAGCGTGATCGGAATCGAGCTGCCGAACGCCAAGCGCGAGATGGTCGTGCTGTCCGAGCTGATCGGCAGCGAGGCGTTCGAAGACCAGGTCGCGCAGCTGCCGATCGTGCTCGGCAAGAATATCGCAGGCGATCCGGTGATCGCCGATCTCGCTCCGATGCCCCATTTGCTCGTCGCCGGAACCACCGGGTCGGGCAAGTCGGTCGGGCTCAACTGCATGATCCTGTCGCTGCTCTACCGGCTGACCCCGGAGCAGTGCAAAATGATCATGATCGATCCCAAGATGCTCGAGCTCAGCATCTATGACGACATTCCCCATCTCCTGGCGCCGGTCGTGACCGAGCCCGCCAAGGCGATCCGGGCGCTCAAGTGGACGGTCGAGCAGATGGAGGAGCGCTACCGGATGATGGCCTCGGTCGGAGTCCGCCAGCTCTCGAGCTTCAACGCCAAGGTGCGCGAGGCCAAGGGCAAGGGTCAGTCGCTCGGCCGCCGTGTCCAGACCGGCTACGATGCCGAGACCGGCCAGCACAAATATGAGAATGAAGAGCTCGACTATGAGGTGCTGCCGCAGATCGTCGTGGTGGTAGACGAGCTCGCCGACCTGATGATGACCGCCGGAAAGGAGGTCGAGTTCCTGATCCAGCGGCTTGCCCAGAAGGCGCGCGCCGCCGGCATCCACCTGATCATGGCGACGCAGCGGCCCTCGGTCGACGTGATCACCGGGGTGATCAAGGCGAACCTGCCGACGCGGATCAGCTTCGCGGTCACCTCGAAGATC
>JAQGLD010000375.1 GCA_028293055.1 Alphaproteobacteria bacterium | reverse complement strand
GTAAAACCCAAAGGTCCAGGCGCCGGCGCCGGTCGAAACGATCTTGCCCGACGTATAATCCTGGCCGCCCCAGTCCGGGAATCGGCCTGGGTCGAGCCGCTCGCGCCGCGCCGTGATCACCAGCTTGCCGCCCGCGACGGCCACATTTTCGGGCCGGCCGGCGGCGTAATATTGCAGCTCGCCATTGTACCAGCCGAGCTTGTTGCGGGAGGTGTCGAAGCGCCATTTGGCTGGATCGAGCGCAGTGCCGTCGAACTCGTCGCTCCAGACCAGGTGGGCGGCGGCCGGGCGCCGCATCGCAGCCTGGCTGCCATAACCGCCGGCCGAAAGGGAGGCATTGGGGCTCACCGCGGCGAGCAAAACGGCGAGCAGGATCATCCCCATCCCTCCCTGACGGCCGGGTCGCCGCGCAGGATCGGAAGTGAAGCGACCGAGGACCGGTGTCAAACGCATTGGGGGAGAGCGACACAAGCTGGTCGTCCTCGAAGCGCCGCCGCGACAGCGCATTATTTTGACAAAGCGCGCGGTTCGGGCTCAACCGGAGCATGGGCGTCGAACCGAATCTGCAGGCCGAAATCGGACCGCCGCCCCAGAGTGTCGCCAGGTTCGGAGGCGCCACCAACGAGACTCTCGCCGCCCTGCTCGATCAGAGCGTCGACTGCATCAAGCTGATCGGCCCCGACGGCCTCGTCCAATATATGAACCGCAACGGCCTGTGCGCGATGGAGATAGACGATTTCCGGATGGTCGAGGGCCGCCCCTGGGCCGAGCTCTGGCCGGAGGAAGCACGCCCGAACATCATCGAGGCGCTTGCCCGGGCCGCATCCGGGTCGGCCGCGCGCTTCAGCGCCTTCTGCCCGACGGCGAAGGGCAATCCGCGCTGGTGGGATGTCTCGGTCTCGCACGTCGCCGATGAAGCGGGGGCCTCGATCGGCTATCTCTCGGTCTCGCGCGACGTCACCGACGCGCATACCGCCCGCGAAGTGGCCGAGATCGCAGCGGCCGAAATGCGCCATCGCCTGAAGAACAGCTATGCGATGATCGGCGGCCTGCTGAGGGCGCTGGCGCGCGGCAACGCAGCACATGAATTCTTCGTCGACGACGTGTCCGCAAGGCTGGCCGCGCTCGGAGTCGCTCAGACCCTGTTCGTTGCCCGCGATCATGCGCCGTGCGACCTCGCAACATTGCTGCCGGCCTTGCTCCAGCCTTTTTCCAACCCGGTTTGCCCGGTCGAGGTCGGCGCCATCCCCGTCCATGACATCGACCAGGGCCAGGCCGACGCGCTGGCCCTCGTGATCGGAGAGCTTGCGGTCAATTCGACCAAGCATGGCGCGCTCACCGCCGGCGGCTCGATCCGGGTCGAGGCGAGGGTCGAGCGAGATCGGCTCGAGATAATCTGGGCGGAACGGTCCGACCGACCGGTCGCGGCCCATGCCCGCAGCGGCGGGCAGGGCCTGCGCCTGATCGAACGCATCCTGACCGCGAGGCGAGGCGAGATGACGGTCGACTGGAAGGCCGACGGCCTCGACGCGACGATCCAGCTTCAGGCGGGGACCGTCCGGGAGAGCTAGAGGGCCGGCGCGGCGCTCGTGCGGATTTCCCGCATCAAGTGGAGATTTTCGATCACGCGACTCCCCCGATTGCGCGCCTCGTTTTCGGACCGCTGGGCAACCTCGTCGATCCCGGCCGGAACTCTGTGGCTGGTCGCCGGAATCCTCTTCCTGGCGGCCGAGGCGATCGCGGCGGCGGGCTTCCCCGATTATTCCTACGCGATCGACTATATCAGCGAGCTCGGGATCCCCTGCGGGGGCGGGGCGGGCGCCGGCCAGATCTGCTCGCCGCGCGCGGCGGTGATGAATGCCGGATTCATCGTCTCGGGAATCCTCTTCGTCCTGGGCGCGCTCGCCTTCACTCGCGCCGCGCGCACGCGGGGAAAGGCGGGGGCATTTCTGCTACTGCCGCTCGCCTCCATCCACGCGATCGGCCTGGTCCTGGTCGGCCTCGTCCATGCCGGGTCGCGCGAGATCGCCGCAGGCACCTATCCCCTGCATGTGATCGGCGCCGGGATGGCGATCCTCGGCGGCAATGCGGCGATCGTCGCCGCCTCGATCCTTACGCGCCGGCTGGGCGCGCCTTTGGCGTTCGGGATGATCGGCGCATTTCTCGGCGGCCTCGGCCTGCTCAGCCTCGCTCTGCTGGTCGCCTCCGGCCATGGCGGAACTGCGATCCTGCCCAATGGCGCACTCGAGCGCGGCAGCGTCTATTCGATCGCGATCTGGGAGATATTGGCCGGCCTGGTCCTGCTGGCCGACACCGGCAAGATGCCCGATGCCTAGTCTATCCCAGCCGAAGCGCCCGATTCGCGGAGAGATGGTGGAGGACGATTCCGCTCGTCGTCGCGACGTTTAGCGAATCGAAGCCGGCGGACATCGCGATCCGGACGCTTCGCGCCCCGGCAATGAGTTCGGCCGAGAGGCCCGGTCCCTCCGCTCCGAGCAGGATCGCATTGCGCTGGGCAGGCACCAGATCGGAGAGCAGGGTCGACCCGGCCGGGCTCAGCGCGATCGGCGCGAAGCCGTGGCGACCGAG
>JAQGLD010000357.1 GCA_028293055.1 Alphaproteobacteria bacterium | reverse complement strand
CTCGGCGAGCATGTCGACAAGGACATGATCGCGCTTCGCATCGCCCCCGATCTTCGGCAGGCCGTCGTCGGCTCGCCTGCTTATTTCGAGCGGAATCCCAAGCCACGGACGCCTCAGGACCTGGTGAACCATGCCTGCATCAACCTCTGGCTGTCGCCTGCTCGCGGCCATTATGTCTGGGAGTTCGGCAAGGGCGGCCGGGAGCCCAAGGTGCGCGTCAACGGCCCGCTCGCGTTCAACGATCTGGCGACGATCCGGAGGGCCGCGGTGGACGGTCTCGGCCTCGTCAATCTCCCACAGGATTATGTCGCCGAGGATCTCGCGCAGCGCCGGCTGGTGCGAGTGCTCGACGATTGGTGCCCGCCCCGCCCCGGCTACCATCTTTACTATCCCAGCAGGCGGCAGCCGACACCGGCCTTCGCGTTGATCCTGGACGCACTGCGCCACCGCTGACAAAGCGAGCGGGCCGCCGGTACCCTAAAATGGTGCGTGGCGGAGGTGGTTCTCCGGCCGAAAATCGATAAGCTCGACGAGTCGTCGCGACCGAGTCGAGCGCGTTCGGCGGGCCGCGCATCGCCCGCCTTCGGCAGCTTCGCGAGTCACGGGTTCCGGCCCCGCCGACCGGCTGACTCAACTCTTCCGAGGGAACGAACGATGCCGATCATCACGACCAGCGACGGTACCGAGATCTTCTACAAGGATTGGGGCGCGCGGGCCGCGCAGCCGATCGTCTTTCATCACGGCTGGCCGCTGAGCGCGGACGACTGGGACAATCAATTGCTCTTTTTCCGCGGCGAAGGATTCCGGGTCATCGCCCACGATCGCCGCGGACACGGCCGATCCAGCCAGCCCGACACCGGCAACGACATGGACACCTATGCGGCCGACGTGGCCGAGCTGGTGCGCGCGCTCGACCTGAGGGATGCGATCCATGGCGGACATTCGACCGGCGGCGGCGAGGCCACCCGCTATGTCGCCCGCGCCGAGCCTGGTCGGGTCTCGAAAGCGGTGCTGATCTCGGCGATCCCGCCGGTGATGGTCCGCAAGGAGAGCAATCCCGGCGGGACCCCGATCGAAATATTCGACGGATTCCGCTCTGCGCTCGCCGCCAACCGCTCGCAATTCTACCTCGATATCGCTTCGGGGCCCTTCTACAATTTCGACCGGCCGGGAGTGAAGCCCATCGAAGGGCTGATCCGCAACTGGTGGCGCCAGGCGATGATGGGCGGCGCCAATGCCGGCTATGACTGCATCAAGGTCTTCTCCGAGACCGATCTGACCGAGGATCTCCGCCAGATCGAGGTGCCGGTGCTGGTCATTCACAGCGAGGACGACCAGGTCGTGCCTTATGCCGACAGCGCTCCGCTCGCGGTCAAGCTGCTGCGCGACGGCACACTCAAGACCTATCGGGGCCTGCCGCACGGCTGCATGACGACGCATCCCGAGCTGATCAATGCCGACATCCTGGCCTTCGTCCGCGCAGAGGCGGCGGCCCCGGCCGAGGCCCACAGCGCCGAGCCGGCCTTGGCATGAACCGGCGGGGCGCCGGGCCGAGGCGGTGAGCGACCAGCAATTCGCGGTCGCGTCCGCGCGCCCGGCCCGGCACCTCGCTGTGCTGGCCCTGGGCGCAACTGCGCTCGGAGTGTTCACGATCGGGGCGGTCGGCCTCGGCGTGCTCGCCATTGGGGCGGTGCGGATCGGCCGCGCCAGGATCGGGAAGCTGCGAGTCGACGAGCTCGTCGGCAGGCTGATCGTCGGGGCGTCGGACCCGCCGCGACAACCGCCGGCGCGCGCCTGGACCAGGCGATTGACGGGCGCGCCCCTGGGGCCCAGTCGGACAGGGCCGGAGGGATTGCCGCCATGTTTTATGTGATGACCTCGCGCGAGCAGCTGCTCCAGTTTTTCCCGAAAGGCGGGGTCGGTGCGGAGATCGGGGTCGCCGAGGGCGACTTTTCGGCCGCGATCCTTGCCGCCGCGTGCCCGAGCGAGCTTCACTTGATCGACCCGTGGAGCCATTTGGAGCCGGGTTCCGAACGGCTCGACGCGGCCGGCTTCCTCGGCGCACTGCACGAGGCACGGGCGCGCGGCGACGGGTTCGAAGCGCCGCCGCACAACCAGGCTGGCGACGAGCAGCATGGCCGGGTTCTCGCGCGCTTCGCGGGCGGCGAGCAGGTCCGGGTGCACCGTCAATATTCCTACAAGGCAGTGGCCGGCTTCGCCGAGGCGATGTTCGATTTCGTCTATCTCGACGGCAATCACAATTACGAGGTCGTCCTCAAGGACCTCCAGGATTTCGCAGTCCGCCTCAAGCCGGGAGGCCTGTTGTTCGGCCATGATTTCTTCGAGGACGATTTCGCCAGTCGCGAGCATTATGGAGTGATCGAGGCGGTCAATACTTTCCTCAAGCGCTCCGACTTCCGCCTGCTGATGCTGACCTGGGAGCCCTTCTCGACCTTCTGCCTCGCAATCAGCCTCGATGGCTTCGCGGGCGCCTTCCTCACCAATCTCCTCGACAGCGAGGTTCCGCTGATCGAGCTGCCCGACGGCCTCGCGAGCAGCTATCGCGACAAGGCGCATCCGCGACGGATCGGCCCGCCGAGGCGGATACCGAGCTTCGTTTCCGGGGGTTGAAGCCGCCCAAATCACCACTCGGACGGATGCAGGATCGAACCAGGGCGGGCCGTTCTCGCGGAGCCCGTGTGGGCGGGCCCCAGGTCTGTCCTGACCGGATTGAACCGCGTGTTCCTCGGCGGAGGCCGGGCCCCAGCCCCACGGCCCTCGAGACTGGATCCCGGCCTTCCCCGGGGAAACGAATTGATGGAAGCGAGACAGACTCGAACCTGGTTCATGGCCCGCGCCTCGATCTCATCTGACTCTCCCGCTGCTGCGCGCGCGGCAACCCTTCTCTAACCCGTGCGGAGTAGAGGCGGCGGATGGATTCGTTCGAGCTGCCCCCCGGTTTCGTCCTCCCTTCGCAGCAGCGCGCGCGAGAGGTGGACGCGCAATTGCTGTTCACCCGGCGCACCATCCACATCGTCTATTTCGCCGCGATCCTGATCGGGGGCGGTCTGTTCCTGACCCACCTCACCCGACGCACCGCCTTGATCGCGCCGATCGACGCGAATTTCCATGCCTTCATGATCGGGCTCGGAGTGTTCGTCGGCATATTGACCGCGGCGGTGGCGAACGACGCCTGGAAGATCGGCATCGGCGTCAGCGAGCGGCGGCCGCAGCCCCGCGGCCTCTACGCCTTGTTCTCGCTGCTCGCGCTGGTCGCGATCTGCGGCATCGGCGGCGATTATGTCGCCGGGCTGCTCGTCGAATGGCGCGCCTTTCACGGCATCGCGCCGCCGGCGCAGGATGCGATGTTCACCATCGTCGAGCGTCACCGGAGCCGCACCGGAGCCTGGATCGAGCTCGAGGCGGCACCGGGCCTTCGTTTCTCGGCCGCGTGCGGGGACGCCATCTATGCCTCGGTCGCGGACGGGGAGCGCGTGATATTGCCGGTCGAGACCGGCCGCGGCGGAGTGCAGCGCGTGCTTCTTCCCGCGAGGACCTCGGAGCTGCGCAGGGTCTGAGCGCACCGGGGCCAAGCCCTGGTCAGCCCCGGAATGCCGCGGCGGTGAAATTCCGACGCGCGGTTTCGGTTCCGAGGCAGATCGGCGGCGGAGCTCGACTCAGCCCAAAGCGCTCGTATCCGACGTGGCCGAAGCCGACCACCGGACCTTCCCGCAGACATAGAGCGCGCCGGAAAGAAAAAGTGTCGATGCGAAAAAGGCCATCGCGCCCCACCAGTACCAGTAGATCGGCACGAACATCGCCACCGTCATCCTGACCAGCGACAGAAGAGATCCGACCGCGGCGCTGAGCAGCGACAGCTTCAGGATCAGCTCGATTATCCGTTCCATGGCTCCGCTCCAGCGCGTCAATCCGCAATTCGGATAACCCGCGACTTCGTAAGAGATGCTGAATGCCGGTTCTGCGTCGCGAGCTTTTTGCGGCGGACTCGGCGACGCGCTTTCTCCGGCGCTTCGGCGGCGGAGGCGGGTTGTGTCCGCTTTGCGCTCGGAAGTGCGGCTGGTCGGCGTCGGTCAGACCGCCGGTCCGGATCCACCGCCGGGCTGCGCGCATCGCGGCTTGCCTCTCGCCATCCAGATCAGGCCGACAAGCGACAGTCCGATGCAGAAGCCGAAAGTGGCTCCGAGCACCGAATCGGGCACATGCGCGCTCAGCATGACCGGCAGCGCCATGGCTGGAAGAATCGCCGGCATGATGAGTATCGGCAGGAAACGGGCACGAGACTTGTTTGGCATTTCAGCACCTTGGCGGGTATCGCAGTGGATTGCTCCAACCTGTCACGTCAATGCGATATCGGCAATGGGGCGCGAACCCTCGTCGCGCAATGTACGCTGCGATCCACGTCGAGAATCGGCGCAAGGGTCTTCCCGCGCGGCGAAACAGTTGCCGACCTCCGCCGCAGCTGCCATCGCGCGGGGATGGACTGGACCGATCTCATCTACCTGCTGCCGGTCAAGGCCTTGCTCTGGGGCGTCGCGATCCTGGCGGCGCTGGTCGCGATCATGCTCTGTGTCCATTAGCCGCCACGACCCCTGGACTGCATCGATCGGCCACTGGGCTTCAGCCCGGTCCGCAAAGCCCGGCTTCCAATAACGGCGCCGAGACCCTCCGCATCGAATGAACTTGTCGTCATCTTGCCCTGCAAAGAGCCGCTTCGTGGAACCTCCTCCCGGCTCCGCCGCTTGTCCGCTGCACCAACAGGGAGCCAGTCATGAAGCATTTCGCCCCAGCCGCCGCACTGATCGCATCGATCCTCATCGTCCCCGCCGCCGCCGAGGCGAAGGGCTGCATCAAGGGCGCCGTGGTCGGCGGAGTCGCCGGCCATTATGCCCACCATCACGCCATTGCCGGCGCCATGGCCGGCTGTGTCGGCGGCCACTATCTCGCCAAGCGCAACGCGCGCCAGAGGGCGCAGCAGCGCGTGGTCCGCCACTGAGGCACCGGGCGGGCGCCCGCCCGGGTGCCCGCCATTCCGATCTTCGCGGATCGCCCGCGCCAGATAGACGCTCGCCTCGGCGCTAGGCGGCCGCACGCCGTCCGCGGGCGGGGAGGCCGCCGCGAGGCGCAAGAGCGCGAACCGGACCGGCCGCATCCGCCCCTCCGGCCATGACCGCCCTAAGTCTCCGCAGGCCGCGCTGCGCGGGCAAACCGCAAGGTGGTCGCGCTCCCGCCCCAGCGCCGGGTGCATCCGCACGCGGCCCCGAATCGTAGCTGTGGACGGCACAGGCTATCGGAGACACATCGTGACCAGGCTTATCGTCCGCGCATTTCCCGACTGGTTCCTTCTCATGCTCGGCGGCTTCGCGATCGGCGCCGCCTTGCTCGGGCAGAGCCTGGCGGGCTGAGGCGCCCGCGCTGCCTTGCGGAAATCCGCCACGGCGTTAGCCAGCCGGGATGCGCACCAGGCTGAGCATCTGCGCCCGCAAGGCGCGCTACGAGTCCGGGCAGGAAGCGCTGCTCGCCGCCGAGCGCTCGGGCCTCGTACTCAGGCCCTATCGCTGCGATCGCTGCGGGCGATTCCATCTCACCAGCCGTACCAAAGGCAAGAGGATGGTCCGGCCGCCCGGCTGATGGCGCACTGCTCGGCGCATCCGCTGTTCGACACCGGCGCCGAAGCCGAGGGCCTGGCGTAAGCCAGGAGGGCGAATCGTATTGCGTCCGGAATGCGGCGACGGAACGATCCGGCCGCACGGAGGGTTGGGCTGGGCGGCGACAAACAGTCTCCTCCCGTAGCGTATTGAGGAATTTTCCATGACCAGCTCCATTGTCTCGACCGTGTTCGACAGCCGCGCCGAAGCCGAGCGCGCAATTACCCAGCTTCGCACCGCCGGAGTCGCCGAATCGGCAATTTCGATCGTCGCGCAGCACGACGGTTCAGCCACCACCACGACCGGCGACGGCGTGCACGACGAACATGGAGTGGCCCGCGGCCTCGGCGTCGGCGCCGGAGTCGGCGCGCTGTTCGGCCTCGCCGCGCTTGCGATTCCGGGCGTCGGTCCGTTCATCGCCGCCGGCGCGCTCGCCAATGCCTTCGGCGCTGCGGGCGGCGCCATCGCGGCCGGCGCGATCGTCGGCGGAACCGCCGGCGGCCTGACCAACGCGCTGACCAGCCACGGCATCTCAGCCGAGGATTCGGCTTATTACGAGGACAGCATCACGAGGGGCGGAGTGTTCGTCTCGGTCGACACCGACAATGCCGGCATCGACCCTCAGACGGCCGAGGACATACTCTATTCGGCCGGCGGCCACAGCGCCACCCGCGCACGCACCGCAGCCCTGTAGGCGCAGGCGGGCCGGGGACT
>JAQGLD010000264.1 GCA_028293055.1 Alphaproteobacteria bacterium | reverse complement strand
TCGTCGGCCAGCTCTGCCAGGATCGAGATATTCGGTCGGCGCTGCGTGGAATCGTCCGCGAGGAAGCCGAACACTTGAGCGAAACGCCCGTCCAGCTCGGGAGCGGCGGCAAGATAGAGCATCCGCTGCTCGACCTCGTCGAGCCGGAACGCGGCGGCAAGGCGCGTCAGCGGCAATTGCGACGCCGCGCTGCTGCGGCTTTCGAGACGCGCCTCGACGGACTGGAATTCGGCGCCGAGCTCCGACAGGGGGAGCGCCGCGGCGCGTTGGTCCAGCATTGCGCGGGCTCGTGCCGCAGCAGCCCCATGCGAGGCCGCTTGCCCTACCGCCTCGCTCTCCGCGCCAGCCAAGGCGAGGCTGAGCCGAAGGACCAGCCAGGCGGCGAGGTCGGTCAATTGCTCGTCGGCGTCGACATATGCGTCGCCGCGCGTGGACACGACGCGGACCATTGGCGGCTGCGGGGGCAGGGAAGCAGGCACGACCGCGGCTTCCCCTGCGGGTCGCCCATCTACTTTCCGCTCCGGCTCTCGCTTGTCGCCTTCGCTTGGCTCGTTCGCCGGAATCGAACGCTTTGAGGGAGCGTGCGTGATCCGGGCGATCGCGTCATTGGCGCCTGTCAGCCCTGCTTCGCGGGACAGCCATTCGGCGAGCCGCACCAGAGTCTCGCTGCCGACGTCGAAGACGTGGATGTCGGTGGTGCGCGCTACCAGGTCCACCTCGATGACCGAGAGCTTTGGCTGGAGCTCGAACAGGCGGTCGATCGCCGGGCTGCCGACGCCGAACTCGGCGACGATCACATCGTAAGGCTCGCTCGCGAGGCGGGCGAGCACATCGTCCCAGCTATCGCATTGCTCGGCCGTGATCAGGCTGCGATTTCCGCGTGGCGCGGCGGCGAGCAGGCGCGCGATTCCCTCTCGCCCGGCAGCGCTCGACATAGGTCCGATCAGCGCGCGTACCTTCACCACGGTCCCCGGTTGCAGAAACCTCGCAGCTTCACGATCCGTGCAGGGAAGCGCCATGGCCCGAGCGGCCCATTTTCGGTCTGGCGCAGGGTTCAGCGAGAGGGCTAGGCAGGGTCCAGAATAGGGTTCATCCGCGCACCGGCGGTCGAGCACCCTCGCTCCAGGATCGCACCCCTTCGTCGAAAGCCGCGTAGAATTGGCGCGTAGTGCAAGGTACCCGTTTCCGAAAGGCGGGTCCCGCGAGATCGCCGTCGCCAGGGACGGCTATTGTGCGTTCGTGATGGCGGAAAGCAGGGAGCGGTGGTGGAGCGGCGCGCCGTCCGCCGCTGGACCTGCGCCAGTTTCGATCCTCGATCGACGGGCTGTGTCAGCGCGCGCGAGCGTGGCCGGCAGCGAATAATCGAGCAGAGTCCGCTGGTGACCCCTACGAGAATCGAACTCGTGTTTTCGCCGTGAGAGGGCGACGTCCTAACCGCTAGACGAAGGGGCCGTTTTCGCGAGGCCCGGCGCATATGGGGGAGCGGGTGCCGCTGTCAAGCTCCCGGCCCGCGGTGGCGATGGTGGTTGACGCTTCTGTTCGGGCGGTGTCAGGGAAGCCGGGTGAAAAGCTTCTTCCCCCATAGCGCGACCACCGACGACATCGTCGTCCGGGTCGCGGTCAGCTTCCTGCCGGAACAGTCGGAGCCGACGCGCGGGCGCTGGTTCTGGGCCTATCATGTCCGCATCGAGAATGAGAGCCAGGCGGCGGTCCAGTTGATCAGCCGCGAATGGTCGATCAGCGACGGCCGCGGCGGCACCCACGAGGTTCAGGGCGAGGGCGTGGTCGGCGAGCAGCCGGTGATCGAGCCCGGCACCGCCTTCGACTATGTCTCTGGCTGCCCGCTCGGCACTCCCACCGGCTATATGGAAGGCCGCTATCACCTGATCGCTGCCGATGGTCGCGGCTTCGCCGTAGCGATTCCCCGATTTCCGCTCGTCGCCCCGGCGGTGGCGAGCTGAGCCACCCTGGTGTAAGGGGTGGCCGCTCGACCGTGTTGATGGAGACGAGAATGCGTAAATTCGCGCTTTATGGCGCCCTCGCCGCTTCCCTCCTGGCGGCGCCTTGTGCCTTTGCTGCTCCCAGAGCCACGGCCGCGGCCGCCGGGACGATGACCTGCCCGATCGGCGGCGCCACGTTCAGCTACAAGCCCGCCCCCGCCGGGGCGGGGATCGGCCTTCGTCCCGACGGCAAGCCCTATGGCAGCGGTCACTTCCCGACAATCCTTCCGGAATGCCCGGACAACGGCCTGATCCTCTACAAGGACTATTCGCCCGCCGAGGTCGCGAAGCTGACTCCCCTGGTCGCGTCCGAGGACTATCAGGCCCTGCGCCGCGAGACCCAATATTACCGCGCCTATTGGCTGATGAAGCAGATGGGGCTCGGCCCCGAGCGCTATCTGTGGGCTTTGCTCCAAGCCTCCTGGGAGGCCGAGAGCCGGCCCGAACTGCGCGCCCGCTACCTCGCCGAGCTGGCCGACGAATCGGCCAAGGCTGATCCGCAGCCCAATGATCTCAACTGGATCGGCATGGAGGCGCGTTCGATCAACGCGCTGCGCGAGCTCGGCCGCTTCGACGACGCCTCCGCCCGCCTCGCCAAGGTCCCGCTCGACGCGCTTCAGCCGGCCGCCGGAGGCGCCGCCTCGGCGGACGCGGTCAAGCGCACCTGGCTGACGTATTTCGAGCAGCTCAAGGCGGCGATCGAGCGCAAGGACAGCGCGATCGAGCCGTACGAGATGATCCCGCGCCAGCTCGCGCTCAACTGGTGCATCGATCGCGCCGCGGGCCTCGATCCGCACCAGAAGGGCTTTTGCGAGCGGGAGAAAGCCGCGGTCGATGAAACCCGCGCGGCCCGCGCCAATAACGACCTCAAGGTGCTCAGCCGGCCGAGAAGCGAAAGCGGGCGCTGATCGGGTGGTTGGATTCCTCTGAATAAGCCGGCCGTCTTTACAGGATGGGCCGGCGAAGAGGTTCAGCGCTGAAGCGCGACCAGCCTCTGCATCAGTGCGACGAACCTTGCCTCGTCGACCGCAGTGGTCGGATCGTTCCAGCTCGCCGACAGCGCCCGCCACCCGCCATCCTTGCGGCGCAAGAGGAAGGTCATCGCGATCACCCCCGTCTCGGACCCGCCCTTATAGCCGAGATAGTCGAAGCCCTCCGCCGTGCCGGGGCCGAGACCGGGATTGATCGCGAGGATGTCGAGCGCGGTCGAATCCGCGTTTCTGCGCAGCCAGTCCATGGTCCGCACCAGATCGTCGGGGCTCGCATACCATTCGACCGTGCCGATCGCCCGCGGCGGGCCGGCCAGCGCCGCCGAGTCGACCCGGGCCGGCAACGCCGACAGCAAGGCGCGGCGGCCGGTCTCGTCGGCCGTCGCCCAGCGCGCAGTCAGCGCCGGATCCGCCTTGATCGCGAACAGCTCCAGGGTCGAGAGGAAGGGCTGGGTGCGCCCCGGGCTCGTCAATCCGAGCTCGGGCAGCAGGCGCTCGACCTTCTCGCGCCCGACCAGGTGCAGCAACGTGTCGGCGGCGCTGTTGTCGCTGAGGGAGATCATCAAGGCGGCGAGGCTGTGCAGGGTCAGCGGCGACTTTTCCGGCCACTCCTGGAGGATCCCTGACGGCAGGGAGCGCGGGCCGAGCGGAACGACGTCGCTCCATTTGCGCTCGCCGGCCTTCACCGCGCGAACCAGCTCGGCGAGGACGAACAATTTGAACCCGGATCCGATCGCCATCGGTCTTGCCGGCGCGAATCCACCGAGCGGCCGCACTGCCGAGTCGCCGAGCGCCGCGATTGCGATGCCGGTCTGACCATGAAGCCGCTTCAGGTCTTCGAGCACGGCTTCGACGCTGTCATTGGCCTGGTCCGCCGCGATGACGAGCAGCCCGCCGATCCGTCCGCCCGGCTCGACCGCCATGCGCAGGCTCACCATCCCCCGCGCGTAGCGAATTGCGACGGTCGCGGTCGCCGCGCTCGACGGCACGACCGAAGTCACCGCCAGCGCCTTGCCCAGGCGGCTTCGTAATTCCCTGGTGATCGCCTCGATCCGCGCCGCCGGCACCGCAGCGAGCATCGAACGCGAAAAGATCGCTTCGGGGGCGACCCGGCCGTTGAGCAGGGGAAGCAGCCGTTGCGCCCTGGCCGACCAATGGACCGGGATCGAGGCCGAGCCGGACTTCGGCGGCGGCGATGCGTGCGCAGGACCGGCGGATAGAGCTAGCGCAGCGAGAAGATATCGGGCGTGCATCCGTCAGGCGGAGTCCGGGTGGGCAAGATAGTCGGGCAGGGTCCCCGATTCGCGCCAATATCGCTTCAGCCCGAGCTCCCCGACCAGCGCGTCGAAACGCCGGTCGCCGCGCATCCCCCGGGTCGAGGGCTTGAACAACAAGCCGGTGAGCCGGTCCCCGATCGGCGTATAGGTGCCTTGCTCGGGACTGAAGCGAAGCTCGGGCACAGCGAAGCCGCGGCCGAAATAATAAGCGTCAGCCACCGCGAAAGCCGGGTCCAGCCGCCCCAGCGCCGACATGAACTGAATCGCATTCTCGGCGTGGCCCGAGCCCTGGTGCGAGCGTGTCATCTGCTCGTCGACAACCTTGTCGATCTCGGAGGGGTCACGGCTCTCGATCGCCCTGGCGACCCGGACGATGCTGTCGAACTCGCCATCCGGTATCCCGGTCGGGCGCTGGGGAAGATCCTCGGCGAGCGCGATCGCGGCGCTCGGGCGCCCGGAGAACATCAGCAGATAGAAGCGGGTGAACCAGATCGCGAAGTGGGTCGGAAACACCGAAGCCGCCTGCTCGGCCAGGCGATCGGCGTCGTCGAGCCGGTCAAGGTCCCACAAAAGGACGATGTGATAGAAATAGAGGTCGGGCAGCGACGAGGTCAGCTTCTCGATCCGCTCGATCAGCGGAAGCGCTTCGGCGTTGCGGCCGACCGTCATCAGGGTGCCGAGCAGTCCGAACAGAAGCTGCTCGTTGTCCGGATGCTGTGCGGTCGCACGGCGAAGCGCGCGCTCGGTGGACAGCCACCAGCCACGCTGCGGCCGTGCCAAAGCGAGCGCCACTTCGGCATAGCCGTTGTCAGGGTCGAGGCCGAGGGCGCGTCGCGCAGCAGCCTTGGCCCGGCCGCGCATTGCGTCGCTTTCCATCCTGGGACGATAGAAGCCCGCCACCGCATAGGCATTGGCGAGCGCGCCCCAGCCATCGGCGTAAGTCGAATCGAGCGCCACGACTCGGCGATAAAGGCCGATCGCCTGATTCTGGCCTTCGCGGCAGTCCTGGCCGAGCCCGATCATCGCCTGCTGCATCAGCGAAGCGATCTCCCGTGAAACCGCCGGCTGGCGTTGGTGCCCGGCGGCCAG
>JAQGLD010000250.1 GCA_028293055.1 Alphaproteobacteria bacterium | reverse complement strand
ACGGCCATCGTCCACCCTCTCCTGCTCCCGCGGCTGGTACCGCTAACGGAGATATTCTATTGGTTGCCGCCGAATAGCATAGATGCGCGCTTGCACCAGCAGGTTTTCGCAAATATGAAAATACCCGCCACCGGCAAACAATTGGTGGAAGAGGCGCCGCAGGCGCTCGGCAGGAGGGCGATCGGGGCGATGCGGCAATCGGGCAACTAGATGACGAAGATCACCGGTCTTCGAGTCCTCGATATTCGATTTCCCACGTCCGAACGGCTCGACGGGTCGGACGCGATGAATCCCGATCCCGATTATTCGGCGGCCTATTGCATCCTCGAGACCGACCGTCCGGGCCTGTCCGGCCACGGCCTGACCTTCACGATCGGCCGCGGCAACGAGATATGCTGCGCCGCGATCGAGGCACTGGCTCCGCTCGTCGAGGGGCTCGAGCTCGACTGGATCCGCGAGGATGGCGGCCGATTCTGGCGGCATGTGACCGGCGACAGCCAGCTGCGCTGGATCGGGCCTGAGAAAGGCGTCATCCACCTCGCCACTGCGGCGGTGGTCAACGCGGTCTGGGACCTATGGGCCAAGGCCGAGGGCAAGCCCTTGTGGCGGCTGCTCGCGGACATGTCGGCGGACGAGATCGTCCGGCTGATCGACTTTCGCTATCTCACCGACTGCATCACGCGAGAGGAAGCCCTGATCCTGCTTCGCGAGCGCGAAGCGGGCAAGGCGGAGCGCCTCGCGGCGCTCCTCGCCGAGGGCTATCCCTGCTATACGAGTTCGGCGGGGTGGCTCGGCTATTCGGACGAGAAACTGGAGCGGCTATGCCGCGAGGCGGTCGACGCCGGCTTCAACCATCTCAAGATCAAGGTCGGACGCTCTCTCGACGACGACATTCGCCGCGCCGGAATCGTCCGCTCGGTGATCGGCGCCGATCGCGAGCTGATGATCGACGCCAACCAGATCTGGGAGGTGGGCGAAGCCATAGACCACGTCCGGGCGCTAGCCTTCGCGAGGCCCTGGTTCATCGAGGAACCGACCTCCCCCGACGATGTCGAGGGCCATCGCCGGATCCGCGAAGCGGTCGCTCCGGTCAAGGTCGCGACCGGCGAGATGTGCCAGAACCGGGTGGTGTTCAAGCAGTTCATCATGCGCGGTGCGATCGATGTCGTCCAGATCGACGCTTGCCGGCTGGGTGGGGTCAACGAAGTGCTCGCGGTCCTGCTGATGGCTGCGAAATACGATCTCCCGGTCTGTCCGCACGCCGGCGGAGTCGGTTTGTGCGAATATGTCCAGCATCTCGCGATGATCGACTTTCTCTGCTTCGCCGGCACCAAGGCGGGACGAGTGGTCGAATATGTCGACCATCTCCACGAGCATTTCGTCCACCCCTGCGTGGTTCGCGACGGCGCCTATCGCGTGCCCGAGGCGCCCGGATTCTCGATCGAGATGAAGCCTTCCTCGCTGTCCACTTATGCCTGTCGGGGCACAAGGGAGGCGGCGGCCTGACGAGGCCAGTCGAGGCCTCAGCGCATTGCGTGCGACGCCGCTCGTTCCAGGCGCGCTCAGCGCGCGATCCCGATCGGATGCACTGCATCCGGCGCGCGTGGTGGGCTGAGCGTGAAGGCGCCGGCCGTGGACTGGCTGCGTAGCACGGGCGCCGGGGCCGACCCGCCGGCGAGGCACTCCGCGACGAAATCCGCATGGCGGGGCATCGCCCTCGCACCGGCGGCGATCGCCGCGCGCATCCTGGGCATCACCGAAGCCAGTTTCGCGCTCGGATAGGCGTCGGCAAGCGGATCGTACCCGCGCGGATTGATACCCTGGCCGGTCAGCACCGCGGCCCAGCTGGCTTCGCCGAACAGCTCGTCGTCGATGCGGAAGATGCGGCCGTGATTGCGCCACAAGTCGAGCTTCTCGGTGAGCGTGTCGGGAACCGCCATCGTCCGGACATGGTCCCAGAAGGGCGATCCGACTCGGCGGTTGGCGTGATAATGGAGGATCAGGAAGTCCCGGATCCGATCATATTCGATTCCGACCGATCGGTTGTAGAAGTCGATGTCGGCCTGGTGGAAGTCGCGGTCCGGGAACTGGTTGAGCAATTTCGACAGGCCGGCCTGGACGAGGTGGATGCTGGTCGATTCGAGCGGCTCCATGAAACCCGAAGCGAGGCCGAGCGCGACCACATTGCGGTTCCAGCACTTGCGCCTCCGGCCGGTGACGAAGCGCAGCCGGTTCGGCTCCGCCATTGGCTCGCCATCGAGATTGGCGCGGAGCACGTCTTCCGCGGCCTCGTCCGACATGAATGCGCTCGAATAGACGTGGCCGTTGCCGAGCCGGTGCTGAAGCGGGATCCGCCACTGCCATCCGGCCTCGTGCGCGGTCGATCTCGTATAGGGCGCAGGGTCGCCCAGATTGGCGCAGGGCATAGCGATGGCCCGGTCGCAGGGCAGCCAGTGGGTCCAATCCTCATAGCCGGTGGCGAGCGCGCCCTCGATCAGCAGCCCGCGAAAGCCCGAGCAGTCGATGAAGAAATCCGCCTCGACGATCCGGTCGCCGTCGAGCCGGACCGCGCGGACGAATCCGTCCTCGCGCAGCAGCACCTCCTCGACCCGGCCCTCCTGCCGCTCGACGCCAGCCGCCTCGGCGACCTCGCGCAGCATTGCCGCGTAGAGCGCGGCATCGAAATGGAAAGCGTAAGCGAGGTTCGACAGCGTGTTCTTCGGGTCGGGCGACGGCCGGCAGAACTTTCCGCAAAGCGCAGCGACGCTGGGAAGGCTGTAATCCTCCAGCCGCCCGGCCGACTCGCCCGCCTCATGCTTCGCGCGCAGCCAATATTGATGGAAGGGCAAGGTGCCGATGTCGGCGCCGTAGCGGCCGAACGGATGGAAATAATGCTCGCCCGGCGCTCCCCAGCCGACGAACTCGATCCCGAGCTTGAATGTCGCCCGGGTGCGGCGGAGGAAGTCGTTCTCGTCCAGCCCGAGCAACTGGTTGAGATGCAGGATGGGCGGGATCGTCGCCTCGCCGACGCCGATGATTCCGATAGCCTCCGATTCGACCAGGACGATCTCGACCGGCTTCTCCCCGAACGCCCGGCTGAGCGCGGCGGCAGCCATCCAGCCCGCGGTGCCGCCGCCAACGATCAGCACTTTCCGGATCGATCTGTCGTCCATTCCCTTGTCCTCCCACGAGAGCGCGCCCTCTGTCCAGCCTGCTCGAGTTTTCATATGTGCCTCATTTTTTCGTAGACGACCAGATCGGCCGGTGGTAGCGAAACCTCGTCGAACGGCCGAAACGGACGCAGCGCGTCCTGACCGGACAAGGCCGGCGGCGGGGGGAGCGACAGCCGCGCCGGCGATCCTTCTCCCCTCACTCGAGGTTGACGCAGCCGCGTCCGGATGGGGGAAGCAGATGACCAGCGCCTTGCTCGTAGCTCCTGGACAATCCTCAGCGACGGCCGCGAAATGCGGCCTGCTGATCGGCGCTTCGATCCTTGCGCTTGCTCTGGCGGCGCCTGCTCGCGCCCAGGCGACCGGCGATACGCCGCCGGCGAGCGACTCCCAGCCTGGAGCGGCGGGCGAGCCGGGCGCGGCCGCGGAGAGCCCGGCTGCCGGCGCGAAGCAGAAGGGTGACGGCGCGAAGCAGAAGAAAGCCGAGGCCGACGACGACGATATCGTCGTCACGGGCCTTCGGGCCTCCCTCGCCTCCGCCCAGGCGATCAAGGTGAACAGCGGCGAGTTCGTCGATTCGGTGACCGCGGTCGACATCGGCAAGCTTCCCGACCTCAACGTGGCCGAAGCGCTGCAGCGAATTTCCGGAATCCAGATCACCCGCAATCGCGGAGAGGGTTCGTCGATCGCGATCCGAGGCCTCACCCAGGTCCGCACGGAGGTCAACGGCCGCGACAGCTTCGGGGCCAGCGGCGCCCGCGCCCTTGGTTTCGAGGATGTCCCTTCCGAGCTGCTCGCCGGAGTCGACGTGTACAAGAATCCGTCGGCGGAACTGATCGAGGGCGGAGTTGGCGGCCTGGTCAATCTGCGTACGCGCATGCCGTTCGACCAGAAGGATTTCCTCCTGTCCGCGACGGTCGGCGCCAATTATTACGATCTGGTCGACGACACCCGGTTCAACGGCTCGGTCCTGCTCAGCAAGAGATTCCACACGGGTATCGGCGAGATCGGTGTGCTCGTCGACCTGTCCTATTTCGAGGGGGCGTTCCGATCGGACGAGACCGTCGTCGAGCCCTATTTCGAGCGCAGGGACATTCCCGGTTCGGTGGGCACCACGCGCCTGGTGCCCGACGGCGCCGGAATCGGGATCACCTTCGGAGACCGCAAGCGCAAGGGCGCCTATGCGGCGCTGCAATGGGCGCCGGCCGACAATCTCGAAATCTATGGCCAGCTGTTCCGCACCGATTATACGATCCGAACGCCCAACTACACGTCGTTCGTGACCTGCGGGACCGACGTGAACTGCGCCACCAACCAGATGCAGCCCGCCGGCAATTTCCAGTTCGATTCCGACGGTACGTTCGTCAGCGGTTCCTTCACCGGCTTCGGGGCCGTCGCGAATAACAGCCAGTATCACCGCAATCGCGGCATCACGACCGACTATTCGACCGGCTTCAAATGGGGTGCGACCGATCATCTCAAGGTCAATGCGGACTTCCAATATATCGATTCCACCTCGCGCGATCAGAGCTTCACCGCCTTTCCCCAGATGGACGGCGGCTCCTTCTCGCTCGACCTGTCGGGCAAGTTGCCGAAGATCAGCTTCGGTCCTTCGCCCGCGGTCTACGACCCAGCCAATTATTACATCATCGCCTTGATGGATCATCTCGAGGACAGCCACGCGCACGAATATGCCGGGCGGCTCGACCTCGAATGGGATTTCGACGACGACAGTCCGCTCAAGGCCTTCACCGCAGGCGTGCGCTATACCGACCGTTCGGCGATCAACCGCAGCACACCCTATAATTGGCAATTCCTGTCGGCGCCGTGGGGTGGCAACACCAATGCGCCCAACGGGCTGCGCCTGCCCCCTTATTCGATCATCAATCCGTTCGACGACAGCTTCTATCACGGCCAGGGGACCGGCGTGGTCGGAGCGGTGCCGTTCTACAATGTTTCATCGCTGATGAACGGGCCGGAAACCTTCCTCGCCCTGTCGCAAGCGGCGGGCGCGTCGTGCTGCGGGCCGTTCCCGCGCACCCTGGTCCAGTTCACCGGCAACGACATCAACACCCAGAGCGAGCGTACCTATGGCGCCTATGCCATGCTCCGCTTCGACTTCGCGCGCGGCGGCGGCATTCCGCTCGACGGCAATCTTGGCGTGCGTGTCGTGCGCACGAAGAACCAGGCGAACGGCCAGTACAACCTGACCTATCGGACGGCGACGGCGCCAGCGACCGACATCCTGGTGACGACGCCATTCGCGGCTTCGCAGGATTATACGCAAGTCCTGCCGAGCCTGAACCTGCGATACCATTTCACCCGCAATCTGCAGGCCCGCGCGGCCGTGTCGCGCGGGCTGTCGCGGCCGCCTTTCTACGACATGCGGGCGATCTTCAACGTATCGGAGAATTACACGACGAACTCCGCGACCTGCCCGACGGGGGGTCAGTTCCCGACACCCGGTTGCACGCCGAGCATATCGACCCGAACCGGTAATGGCGGCAACCCCTTCCTCAAGCCGCTCACCGTCAGCCAGGGCGATGTCGCGCTCGAATGGTATCCGGCTGGATCGACCTTGCTCTACGGCACCCTGTTCTACAAACGGGTGAAGAATTTCGAGACGACCAGCGTCTATACTTTAAACGTCGACGTGCCCGGCAAGGGCGCGCAGCCCTTCCAGATCACCTCACAGGTCAACGGCGACAAGGGCACGGTCAAGGGCTTCGAAGTCGGCGGAAACACCTTCTTCAACTTCCTTCCGTCGCCCTTCGACGGCTTCGGCGCCCAGGCGAACCTGACCTATGTGGATTCGAAGGCGCCCAGCCTGCTCGCGCAAAGCGCCAATGGCGGCACCCTCTATACGACGCTCCAGGGCCTTTCGAAGTGGAGCTACAATCTGATCGGCTTCTACGAGAAATACGGCGTCACCGCGCGCGTCGCCTATAATTGGCGCAACGATTATCTGGATACGGTGAACGGCAACGGGACCGGCGCGGTGCCGATCTACCGCAAGCCCTACGGCCAGATCGACGCCAGCCTTTCCTTCGACTTCAACCGCAACGTCTCGATCACGTTCGACGTCGTCAACCTGCTGCGCGAGCGGAAGGACAGCTACCAGGCCTTGCCGCAATATCCGCGCACCTACCAGCTCGAGGACCGGCGGGTCGGCTTCAGCATCAGGCTGAAGACCTGATCCGGTTCAGCGCACCAGCCGGTAGCTGACGAAGGCGATCGACTTTCCGTCCGGTGACCAGGAGGGAACGTTGATCGTGCCCTGGCCCCCGAAAAGCCGGGTCAGCACCTGCGGCGGAGCGCTCGCGTCCGCGGGCATGATCCGAAGCGTGACATTGCGGTTGGGCGGATGGTCGTTCAGCGCCACGTCGAGGCCGAAGGAGATGAAGGCGATCTGCTTTCCGTCGGGCGAGAAATGCGGGAACCAGTCCCGGAAATTGGGGTCCCTGGTGACCTGCTCGGGGTCGCTGCCGTCGGCACGGGCGCGCCAGATCTGCATCGCGCCCGATCGGGTCGAGTTGAAATAGAGCCAGTGTCCGTCCGGGCTGAATTCGGGGCCGTCGTCGAGCCCCATCACCCGGGTCAGCGGGCGCTCGGACCCATCGGGAAGGTCCTTGGCATAGATGTCGAAGTCGTTGGTCTCCGGCCGGCGCGCGGTATAGGCGATGGTCCGGCCGTCCGGAGTCCAGGCGTGCCAGTAGCTCGGCTCGGTCGGATGGCCGACGACCAGCCGCGGCCTGTCCGAGCCTGCGAGCGGCAAGGTGTAGATCCGCGAGACATTGTCGGGCTGCGACTGATCCGAGATCATCAATTGCGTGCCGTCCGGCGACAGGCCGTGATCAT
>JAQGLD010000233.1 GCA_028293055.1 Alphaproteobacteria bacterium | reverse complement strand
GGTGCGGAACGCAGCGGTCGATGATCCCAGCTGGGAGAATATCAAGCCGGTGTTCAATTCGATCCTGTACCACGAACGCGACCGGCTCCCCGACCTCATCCAGGTGCGCCAGGCGATCTATCGCGAGCCCAACATCAAGATGGCGATGAACAACATCCTGGTGCTTCAGAACGAGGAGGTGCGCCGCCGCAACCTGGTGAGCGAGGCGGAATGGCGCACCGTTATCGCCCCGATCTTCATCATCCTCGCTCCGGACGACAATCCGGATTATGTCACGACCGGCGAGCGCATCGCCGAGCTCGCTGCCGATGTGCGGACCCTGACCATCGACCACGTCAAGCATTGGGCCCATTTCGAAGCCCCGGAAATCTTCAATCCGGCCAACATCGCCTTCCTGCTCGGGAGGAACGAACAGGCGTGATCGATCTCCTCTATTGCAATCGAAATGTACGAAGCGTAATCGAACTCCGCGTTCAACACGACCGAGGAAGCCCATGCACGAGAGTTTTCCAGCAATCCTGATCGAGGATCAGGACGGCAAGCCCAAAGCCGGCTTCAAGCAGCTCACGCTCGCCGACCTTCCCGACAACGACGTGCTGGTCGAGGTCGCTTTCTCGAGCCTGAACTACAAGGACGGTCTCGCGGTTTCGGGCCGGCAGAAGATCGCGCGCAAGCCGCCGACGATCGCCGGTATCGATCTCGCCGGGACAGTAGTCGAATCCCGCTCGGATGCGTGGAAGCCGGGCGACAAGGTCTTGGTCAACGGCTGGGGCATGTCGGAGACCCAGCAGGGCGGCTATACGCGCTTCCAGAAGGTCAAGGCGGAATGGCTCGTCGCTGTCCCGGACGCCTTCACGCTCGAGCAGGCGATGGCCATCGGCACTGCCGGCTACACCGCCGCCTTGTGCGTCGATGCACTCGAGGATTTCGGAATTTCGAACGACGGCGAAGTGCTCGTCACCGGCGCCGCCGGAGGGGTCGGCTCGGTCGCCGTCGCACTGCTCGCGAGAGCCGGCTACACCGTCACCGCCTCCACCGGCCGTCCCGAGACGCATGGCTATCTCACCAGTCTCGGCGCGACCGGCTTCATCGATCGCGCAACCCTCCAGGAAAAGGGTCCGCCGCTGCAGAAGGAGCGCTGGTCGGGAGCCGTCGACTCGGTCGGCAGCTCGACTTTGGTCAATGTCCTCGCCCAGACCCGTTACGGTGGCGCGGTGGCAGCTTGCGGGCTGGCCGGCGGCGCCGATCTGACCGGCACCGTCCTCCCCCACATCCTGCGCGGAATCGCCCTGCTGGGAGTCGATTCGGTGATGGCGCCGTTCTCAAAGCGCGAGCGCGCCTGGGCAAGGCTGGCGCGCGATCTCGACCCGGCCTTGCTTGCCGAGATCACGACCGTCGAGCCGATGACCCGCCTGCCCGAGCTGGCCGAGCAGATTCTGGCCGGTCAGATTCGCGGCCGCGTCGTCATCGATGTAACCCGCTGAGCGAGCGTCCGCGATGCCAGCCTTGATCGCCGGCGAGCGCAGCGCGGCTAGCGCCGGCCGGCGCTTTCGCGACCTGCTTGCCCGCCCCGGCCTTTTGAGGATGCCCGGCGCCTATAATGGCCTGTCGGCGCTTCAGGCCAAGCGGGCCGGGTTCGAGGCGCTTTATCTGTCGGGCGCGGCGGTCTCCGCCTCCATGGGGCTTCCGGATCTCGGCATCACCACCATCGACGACCTCTGCTTCCACATCCGCACCTGCGCCCATGCCGCCGATCTGCCCATGCTGGTCGATGGCGACACCGGCTTCGGCGAGGCGCTCAACGCGATGAACATGGCGCGGCGCTTCGAAGAAGCCGGGGCCGGCGCGGTCCAGATCGAGGACCAGATCCTGCCCAAGAAATGCGGACACCTCAGCGACAAGAGGCTCGCATCACCCGAGGAGATGGCGCGCAAGGTCGCCGCCGTCGCCAAAGCGCGGCGAGACCTGGTCATCGTCGCCCGCACCGATGCGGTCGCAAGCGAGGGTCTCGACGCAGCGATCGATCGCGCCAACCTCTATTTGGCCGCGGGCGCGGACGCGATCTTCCCAGAGGCGCTCTACGACGCCGACATGTTCCGCGCCTTCGCAGCGCGGGTCGACGCGCCGTTGCTCGCCAACATGACCGAGTTCGGCAGGACCCCGTTCCTCACCGCCGCCGAATTCGAGCGGCTAGGCTTCAAGATGGTGATCTGGCCGGTCAGCGCCCTGCGCATGGCCGCGGCCGCCCAGGCCGATCTCTACCGCGAGCTGGCGGAGACCGGGAGCGCGAAAGCCCTGCTTCCCCGCATGCAGACTCGCGCCGATCTCTACGCCACGATCGATTATGCCGGCTATGAGGCACTCGACAGTGCGATCACCGCGTCGGTTCTGCCGGCCATCGACGAATAGGAGCAAAGATGCTCGAGGAGCTTCTCCAGGCGATTCCGATCGAGGCGGGCACGACCCAAAGCGGCCTCGAGCTGCATTCCGGAATCGCCCGCCTCTACCCACGAGTCTATGGCAATCTCGTCCGCGAGGCAGGCCGGGACT
>JAQGLD010000225.1 GCA_028293055.1 Alphaproteobacteria bacterium | reverse complement strand
GCGTCTGCGCGGTCAGGCGCTCCGCTTCCCCGGCATCCATTTCGGGCATGTCGGGAACCGAAGGGCGCGCGGGCGCCTCGATCGCCCGGATCAGGTCCCGCGCCGGAACCGTCTTTGGCGGCGGGGGCGCGGGCCGCGGGGCCTCAGGAGCGGCGAACAGCAAAGCGTGCATCGCTCCGGATTCGGGCTCGGGCAGGGGCATCAGCCGCGGACTGCCGCTCGCCGCGAGGGTTCGCACGTCGCCGATCCGCACATTCATCGGGCGACGCGAGATTGCGGGGCCGAGCGCGAGGAACTCGCCGCGCTGGAGATCGCGAATCACCTCGGCCTGGCGACGGTCCATTCCAAGCAGGTCGGCGGCGCGCGCCATATCGATGTCCAGGAAGGTGCGGCCCATCAGGAAATTCGACGCCTCGGCAGCGACATTCTTGGCGAGCTTGGCGAGGCGCTGGGTCGCGATCACTCCGGCGAGGCCACGCTTGCGGCCGCGGCACATCAAATTGGTCATTGCGCCGAGCGAGGCGCGCCTGACTTCGTCCGAAACCTCGCCGGCTGCCGCGGGCGCGAACAATTGCGCCTCGTCGACGACCACCAGGGCCGGATACCAGAGCTCGCGCGGAGCCTCGAACAGGGCCGACAGGAAGCTCGCCGCGCAGCGCATCTGACCCTCGACCTCGAGCCCCTCCAGATTGAGCACGACCGATGCGCGGTGCTCGCGTATCCGCCCGGCGATCCGGGTGATGTCCTCGAGGCTGTAATCGGCCGCCTCGATCGCGACATGGCCGAAGGCGTCGGCCAGGGTCACGAAGTCGCCCTCCGGATCGATGACGACCTGCTGGACGATTCCAGCGCTCTCCTCGAGCAGGCGGCGCAGCAGGTGCGACTTGCCCGACCCGGAATTGCCCTGGACGAGCAGGCGGGTCGCGAGCAGCTCCTCGAGGTCGATCACGGCCGCCTGGCCCGATCCATCCACACCCATGTCGATCCTGACGGTCATGCCATAGTCTGTGGCCGATCTTGCCGCCGCCCGGCAACCGCGCAAAAGCCGAATCGAATGGCTTTTCCACAACTTGCTGCTTCGAGCGGGGAGTATCCGACATCCGGCGCGCCCTTTCCTCCCCGAGCCGGTGCGATTATCGTCGCTGCGTGAGCATCTCAAAACCGCTTCCCGGTGACCTGGCGCCCTGGTTCAAGGCCCGCGCGCTCGATGGCCAACCCAATTATGCGTTCGACACCGTCGGAGGCCGCCATGTCCTGATGCTGTTCTTCGGCTCGTCGCAGCACATCCCGTCCGCAGCAGCACTTCAGCTCGCCGGGGCGAACCGGCCGCTGTTCGACGACATCCGCGCCTGTTTCTTCGGAATCACGATAGATCCCTCGGACGAATCCGAGCAGCGCGTTCGCCAGCAGCTGCCCGGGGTCCGCTTCTTCCTCGATTTCGATCACAAGGTGAGCGCCCTCTACGGCGCCGATTCGGAGGGCAGCTACGAGCCGTGCTGGCTGGTCCTCGACCAGCAGCTCAGGGTCATCGGCCGCTTCCCGATCGATCGCGGCGATGCTGCCATTGCCTGCCTGAAGGCGGGCATCGCGGGTTTCGAGGAATCCCAGCTCTGGGCGCCCGCCTTGCTCGTTCCCCAGGTCTTCGAACCCGAGCTCTGCCGGACCCTGATCGGCCTGTACGAGAAGAATGGCGGCCGCCAGTCCGGATTCATGCGCGATGTCGACGGCAAGACCACCGAGATCCACGACCCTGCGTTCAAGCAGCGCCGCGACTTCATGATCGACGATGCCGAGCTTCAGAAAGGCCTTGCGGCGCGGCTTCGGCGCCGCCTGGTTCCCGCGCTCAAGCGCGCCTATGCGTTCGACGTCACGCGGGTCGAGCGCTATCTGGTCGCCTGCTACGAGGCCGGCGCCGGCCATTTCCGGGCGCATCGCGACAATACGACCAAGGGCACCGCCCACCGCCGGTTCGCGGTCACGATCAATCTCAACGCGGACGAATATGACGGGGGCGACCTTCGCTTCCCCGAATATGGCGCGCGCACCTATCGCGCCCCGACTGGCGGCGCGATCGTCTTCTCATGCTCGATGCTCCACGAGGCGACCCCGGTCACGAGCGGCGCGCGCTATGCCTTCCTCCCCTTCCTCTACGACGAGAATGCGGCGAAGATCCGCAAGGAGAATCGCCAATTCCTGGACGGCGGAAGCGGCAAGTCCGAGCCGTCCGTGGAAGCGAAGAGCGTCGGTGCTGCCGGCGGCTGACCATCGACCCTCGAACCGCGACTCCGAGCGCCATGGCCCAGGACTCGGCGCTGCCATTCGGCTTGCGGCAACCGCGCCGGACCGTATCGGCTGCCGAACGATTTCTTAAGCGCTGATCGGCGATAATGGCGTCCTTATGGTGGCGGGACGGACCAGGTTTGCAGACCGTGACAAGAAGGAAGCGGATAACCGCTTTTCCCTGAGCTATTTGCTGCTCCAGGACTTCCGGCCGGCCGACGATGCGCGCGAGGCCGGGGCGGTGAGCGAAAGGCTCCGCTCGCTGCTGCCGATGCCCGGATTCCTGCTTGCGGTGCATATCGTCTGCGTCGCTGCATTGCTCTCGGCGCTGTTCCCGATCCGCGGCAACGCCTTGCCCCTGTTCGTCCCGCTATTCGCCACGCTGGCGATCGATTTCAGCCTTTGGCTCGTCTTCCGGTTGCAGCCGCTCGCGCGGCTCCGACCACACCTCGCGGTGCGCGGCGCGGCGCTCTATGTGATCGCATCGGGCCTGCTGTGGGCGTGGATTTCCTCGGCAGCGTTGGCGCGCAGCGAGGGCTTGAGCTCGATCCTCTCGCTCGCCTTGATCAGCGGCTTCCTCGCGGTCCCGGTCGCCCTGCTGTCCTTCCCGGGACTGGTCGCGATCGGCAGCTTCACCGGCCTGTTCGTTCTCGCCTTCCTCTCGAACGATACCCGTACCACGATCCTTGGCAGCGCCCTGGCCCTGTGCCTGCTTCGGCTCAGCCTGGTCCGGTTCAAGGACAGGCTTGCTTTCGTCAAGCGCCGTCTCCAGCTCGACTGGGCGGCCCAGCGCGCCAGCCGTTTCGTCCAGGAGTTCGAGCAGGGCGGCCGCGGCTGGTTCTGGGAGACCAATACGCGCGGCGCTCTTTCCTATGTCTCGGATCAGCTCGCCGCGGATCTCAAGACCCCGGCCCAGGCCCTAATCGGGAGGCAGTTCACCGACCTGATCGGCTCCGACGACCGGCGCACCGGCGAGACCGAGCGGACCCTCGGCTTCCATCTCTCCGCCCGCCTGCCTTTCACCGACATCAGCGTGCGCGCCAGCTCCGCCAGCGAAGTGTGGTGGTCGCTGTCCGGCTCCCCCAGCTTCGACGATCATGGCCGCTTCCTCGGCTTTCGCGGCATCGGCGCCGATCTTACCCAGCAGCGCCGCTCCGAAGACGAGATAAACCGCCTCGCGCGCTACGATTCGCTTACCGGCCTGCCCAACCGCATGATGATGCGGCGCACCCTCGAGGAAACGCTGCAGACCATTCGCAACGGGTCTACCGGCTGCGCATTGTTCCTGATCGACCTCGACCGCTTCAAGAACGTCAACGATACGCTCGGCCACCCGGTCGGGGACGCCTTGCTCAAGCAGGTCGCCCAGCGCCTCACCACGGTGATCGGCGAGCGCGGCCAGATCGGGCGCCTCGGCGGCGACGAATTCGAGGCAGTGCTGCCCGGAGTCGACGATCAGGGCGTCCTCGCCCAGCTCGCCAGCCGGCTGATCCAGCAGGTTTCCATGCCGTATACGATCGACGGCCACACCGTCGCGATCGGCGCCTCGGTAGGGATCGCTATCGTCCCAGCGGAAGGCTCGGGAGTCGACGCGCTGGTCCGTAATGCCGATCTCGCTCTCTATTCGTCCAAGGCCGCCGGCCGCGGCACGTTCTGCTTCTTCGCGCCCGAGATGCACGAAGAGGCGCAGGACCGGCAGACTCTCGAGAACGACCTCAGGAAGGCGGTCTCCAATGGCGAGCTTCGCCTGCTCTACCAGCCGGTGGTCAATGCCAAGACCGAAGAACTTGCCGGTTTCGAAGCTCTGGTCCGCTGGCATCACCCGACTCGCGGAGTGATCTCGCCGACCGTTTTCGTGCCGCTCGCCGAGGAAAGCGGCCTGATCCTCCAGCTCGGCGAATGGGTGCTGCGAACCGCCTGTCACGAGGCTGCGGCCTGGCCCGAGAATATCCGCGTCGCGGTCAACCTCTCGCCGATCCAGTTCACCGAGCCCAACCTGCCGCAGATCGTGATCAGCGCCCTCGCCGCCGCTCAGCTGCCGCCACGCCGGCTCGAGCTCGAGATCACCGAAGGGGTGTTCCTGGTCGAAAGCGAGTCGACCGACGATCGCTTCGCCCAGCTCAAGCAGATCGGAGTCCGCCTCGCGCTCGACGATTTCGGCACCGGCTATTCGTCGCTCGGCTATCTCAAGAAGGCGCCGTTCGACAAGATCAAGATCGACCAGAGCTTCGTCCGCGGCGCCGCAACTCAGGGAAGCCGCAATTCGGCGATCATCCGCGCCATCGTTTCGCTCGCCGAAAGCCTCGGCATGGACACGACCGCCGAGGGCGCCGAAACCCATGACGAGCTCACCATGATCCGCGAGCTCGGCTGCTCGCACATCCAGGGCTATATTTTCGGCCGGCCGATGGAGAGCGAGGATGCCCGTACCCTCGCGGCCGCGCACAAGAAGGTCTCGGCCGACGGGTTCCAGTTCAACCGGCCGCCCCGCCAGGGCCTGCTCAAGCTGGCCAATATTCAGTGGAACGGAATGCAGTTCCAGGTCCGGGTGCGGAACATCTCCTCGGGCGGAGCGATGGTCGAGGGCGACCGCACCCTGCCGCCCGGATCGAACATCCAGCTGGACCTGCCCGAAGGCGGCAGCCTGGGCGCCGAGGTGAAATGGTGCGAAGCGCGGCGCATGGGCCTGCAGTTCGACGAAGCGTTCGACCTCAGGAAGCTGAACGCCAGGCAGCGCGAAGGCCCGTCCGATTATCGCCACCCTGCGATCGAGGACCGCCGCCCCCAGCGCGCCGGCGCTAATCCGCGTTATTGAGGCGAGACGTCCTCTCCTTTATCCGGGGAGGGGAAATCTCAAGCCAGCTCGCGCGCGGCGGCGAGGACTTCCTCGGCATGCCCCGGCACCTTCACCTTGCGCCAGATCCGGTGGATGCGGCCGTCTCGGTCGACCAGGAAGGTGGCGCGCTCGATCCCCATATATTTGCGGCCATACATGGATTTCTCGACCCAGACGTCGAACGCCTCGCAGACCGAGCCGTCGGGATCGGTGGCGAGCGTGACCTTCAGATCGTACTTGCCGATGAACTTGGCATGTTTGGCCGGATCGTCCTTCGAGATTCCGAGAATCCAGGTCCCGGCATTCTCGAACTCGTCGGCCAAGGCGGTGAACGCCTGCGCCTCCGCGGTGCAGCCCGAAGTGTCGTCCTTGGGATAGAAATAGAAGACGATCTTCTGGCCCCGGAAATCTGTGGTGCGAACCGCCTTCCCGTCCAGGTTGACGAGCGCCACATCGGGTACGGGATCGTCTTCGCTCACCATCTCACTCTCCATGGGCGAACGCCGCCCGCTTGATCCTCTGCCGCGCGTCTCGGTCCGTCGCAAGCGCAAGCGCAATCCGACGCGATGCACCTTGCCTCACGCCGAGTCGGCAGAGACCCTGCGCCAGAGCGCACCGATCCTGTGCCGCGCATCATCATGCGCCGCAAGCAACGCCGGCCAGTCGGGCAAGCCGCAGGCGGTGGCAACAAGTGGACGAGTGGCCTCTGCCGGAGTCTCCGAACCCGGGGCGACCAGACGGAACATGACCAGCATTCGGGTGAGCAGGCACAAGGCCGGCTCGATATCGGCCCCGACCAGCCCGGCGTCGGCAAGTGCGGCGACGGCGCGTTCGAGATGCGGATCGAGGCCGATCCCGTGGCGCAGCTGCAGCACATGGACCGCGAATTCGAGATCGACCAGCCCGCCCGGACCCAGCTTGATGTCGAGCGGGCCGGCCGGCGCCTTGTGCGCCGCGATGTCGGCCCGCATGCGGACCGCGTCGGCGACCAGCTTTCCTGCGTCGCGAGGGCGCCGCAAAGTCTCCTCGAGGACCGAAGCGAGCGCAGCGCGGCCTTCGGCGGAGCCGAACAAGGGGCGCGCGCGGAGCAGCGCCATATGCTCCCACGTCCAGGCATGTTCCGCCTGATATTTCGCGAAGGCTTCGAGCGAGACCGCGAGCATTCCGTCCTTTCCCGACGGACGCAGTCGCGTGTCGACGTCGTAGAGCGGGCCGGCGGCGGTGGAAACGCTGAGCGCCGCGGTCACCCGCGGTGCGAGCCGGTTGAAATAATCGTTGGCCCTGAGCGGCCGGGCGCCATCGGATTCGGATTCGTGGGTTCCGGTGAAAAGGTAGACAAGGTCGAGATCCGAGGCGTGGGTGAGCGCCTCGCCGCCGATCCGGCCGAGGCCCAGGATCAGCAGCTCCGAACCCGGGAGACGGCCGTGGCGGACCTCGAACTCCGCGGTCGCGGCCTGGCCGAGCACCTGCAGCGCCGCTTCGGCGATCCGCGCATAGCCAGCCGCGACCTCGAGCGGATCGGTGCGAGCGACGATTAGCTGCGCGCCGAGCGCGAAGCGGCGTTCGTTGACCCGACGCCGAACGCGATCGAGCAGCATCTGATAATCCTCGCCGTCGCGCTCGGGACGAGCGAATTCGGCGATGAGAGCTTCGAGCGGCGGGGGAGGCGCGAAGGCGC
>JAQGLD010000205.1 GCA_028293055.1 Alphaproteobacteria bacterium | reverse complement strand
AGGATCAAACATCTTGCCTAAGGGAAATTACTGAAGGACAAGGACTTTTTTACCGCAAGGGGCGGTTGGATCTGGCCCGGGTCAAGTTCATTATAGAAGATCGCTCGCTGGCGAAGCTCGGAACTGGTAAATAGTCTGCTTACATTTCACATCGTGACCGAAGGGTGGCGCGCTTTGTTCGAGCAGAGCTTTGCAAGATCACCTGCATTGGAAGCAAAGGCGCGCCAACCGTGCGGCCGGCGCGCTTCCACGCCCTTGCAATGGCGTTCAGGCCGCCTCCTGCAATCCTTCGATGATCGAACGATTCACGTCGATCAGGCCGTCGATCGTATCCCGCCCGGCGACCACGTCGCTGGTGAAGCGATCGACCCACAAGGCGATGGAAATGATGCTGGCGCGAAGCGTGTCGGGCAGTTGGTTGCCAGTGGTTCCGCAAGCCGTCGAGAAGGCGCTCCAGGCTTCCCGGTTGCGGCCCAGCGCCGGCATCAGTGAGACCCCGCTGAGGCCGGCGTCGCGGGCCTGGATCATCTCGCCGGTAATCTGGCTCATCAGGCGGTATTCGGCTTCGCGCGGCGTTTCGGCGATTGCGCGGGTCCGCTGGTAGGCTGCGAGAGACATGATGGCTCCTGGTTGATGTTCCAAACCCCTTATTAGGAAGACGAAGCCCCTCAGTGGGTTAGATTGGTCATAATTGCTGTGCGGACGCCGCTTCGGTCCACCTCTCCTATAATATGACCGTGGTGAAGAGCGCGCGGGAGGCGTGGCTCGCCCGCAACAAGGCTCGACCATGACGGACCAGATCCCTCCTCATTTGTTGCCCAACGCGCTCGACTTCGCGCCGCAGGGCGTGCGGATGCTTTCGCTCGATTGCTTCGACACCCTGCTCTGGCGCCATGTTCACGCGCCAAGACATGTCTTCGCCGATCTTGGCGGTGGCTTCTCGCTCCAGCAGCGCGCCTGGGCGGAAAGCCAGGCCCGCTCCGCGGCAACCTTGCGGCGCGGCTGCAACGAGGTCGGAATAGCCGACATCTATCGCGAGCTCATGCCCAAAGCGAGCGACGAGGCCCGCAAGGCCGCGGCCGACGCAGAGCTCGCGGCCGAGGCACGCCATTGTTACGGTTTCGCGCCGACCGTTGCGCTGATGCGCGAGGCGAAGGCGCGCGGTCTCGAAGTCGCGATCGTATCGGATACCTATCTCGACAGCGATCAGCTGGCCGAGTTGATCCGCGCCGGCGCCGGCGCCGAAGTGTTTGCGCTGATCGACCGGATCTTCTGCTCCTCGCAATTTGGAGTCTCCAAGGGCGAGGGCCTGTTCCGGCACGTGCTTCGCGAAACGCGGATCAAGCCGACGGAAATCCTCCACATCGGAGACAATCGCCACGCCGACCTGGTTGCGGCGAATGCCTGCGGGATCAACGCCCTCCATCTCGCCCAGTTCGACGAAGCGAGCGAGCAGCGTCTCCGTCTCGAGGCATCGATCGCTGCGATCCTCGAAAATGCCCAGCTCGCTTACCAGCCCCATCGGGCGGCGATCGCCTCCGGCTGGCGCCAGCTCGAAGATCCGGCAGAGCGCCTTGGCTTCGGAGTTCTCGGACCGGTGATGACCGCCTTCGCGCACTGGATCGACGAAGAGGCACGCACGCTCGGCGAAGGCAGAGACGGCAAGGTCCACGTCCTGTTCCTGATGCGCGATGGCTATCTTCCGCAAAAGATATTCCAGGCGCTATTCCCCGACACGACGTGTGGCGCGCTGGAAATCAGCCGGTTCGCCGCGATCGCATCGGCCCTGACCGAGGATGAGGCCATCCTGCGCCATCTCGATCGCGAGCTTGCCGGCGACGACCTCAAGAGCATCGCTCGCCAATTCCTGTTCCCTGCCGGCGAAGCGGCCGCCTTGCTCGCGCGATTGCCGCGCAAGGCCCGCGGCGCCGCATTCGCGTCCGCAATTCGGGCCAGGCCTGTCCTGCGATCGATCGTCCAGCGTTCGCGCGGTTTCGCCGACCGGCTTTGCGCCTATGTCGAGCGCGAAGTTGAGCCGGAGCGCGGCGACACCCTGCTGCTGGTCGACCTCGGCTATAACGGCACCGTCCAGAACCACCTCGCGCCTTTGCTCGAGGCCCGGTTCGGAGTCGCGGTCGCGGGACGCTATCTCATTCTGCGCGAGCAGGATGTCAGCGGCTGCGACAAGAAAGGCCTGATCGACGCGCGCGCCTATGACAGCTTCACGCTCGAGGCCCTGTGCGGCAATGTTGCGGTGCTCGAGCAATTGTGCACCGCGGCGGTCGGCTCGGTCGTCGGCTACGGGGCCGATGGCGGGCCGATCCGGGCGGACAGCAGCATCAAGGGCCGCCAGAGCGATATTCGCGACAAGGTGCAGGCGGGGTGCCTGCGCTACGCGCTCGACCATCTGGCCAGCGTCGTACGGCCGCCTCGTTCCGACTGCGAAGCGACACGCAGGCAGGCCGCGATGGCGGTCCTGGCCCGATTGATGTTCCTCCCCCTGCCCGACGAGCTCGAAGTGGTGTCGAGCTTCGATCACGACGTCAATCTCGGCGGCGGTGCCACGGTCCCGCTGTTCGATCCGGACGTGGCGGAAACGGGGCTCAGGCGGCGCGGGCTCTTCTACCTCAAGGGCGCCGAGCGCATGTACCTGCCAGCCGAGCTGCGCGGCAGAGGTCTCCCGCTCAGCCTTTCCTTCCTGGCCCTGCGGCGCTTCGCGCTCGATCTGCGCTACGCCGATTTCTGCGACAACGGCATCGATCTGCCGATTCTGTTCACCGACGGCAGCGAGGTCGCCACCGACAGCGTTCGCGCCCTCCCCACCCAGGACGGCTATTTTGTCGCCGCAATCCCGATCGGCGACTGCCGTTACGCGATCGGAGTCCAGTTCGGCCAGCTCTACGATTGGGTCCAGGTCGACTCGGTCGAATTCCTGCCGGTTCAAGACTTCCTGAGCGAAGGCGCCGGGAAGACGAAGCCGCCGTTCGAAGCCCTTCCGTCGCTTGAAGGGATGGAGCAGGTCGCGCCGCACCTGCTCCGCTGCGAGACCCGGGAAGCCTTCATGATGGTGCCGCCGCCGCAGCGCGAGGACGATACCAGGATGATGCTCGCGGTGGCCTTCCGGCCAATCGCTGCGCGGACGCCCGCGGAGACTCGAGCCCCCGAGGCCGAGAGGGTTGGCGAGGCGGTTTCGTGAAGCGCCCGGACGAGCGCCGCCCTGCCCTCCTAAGCCGCTGAATTAACGGGGCTGGCGGGCCTCGCTCGCCGGCCGTCCTATAATATCCCCAACCAGTTCGCATCATCGGAACGCTGCAATGCTCAACGGAATCGGCTTCGTCGTCATCCTCGCCACCGTGTTCGGCAGCTTCATCATGTCGGGCGGCAAGATGGAGATCATTCTCCACGCTTTGCCGCACGAGATGATGGCGATTGCCGGCGCAGCGATCGGAGCGTTCATCGTCGCCAACTCGCTCGGCAATGTGAAGAAGGCCGGCAAGGGCCTTATCCGCGCCTTCAAGGGCTCGCGCTGGAAGGATTCCGATTATCGGGACCTGCTCGCCTTGCTGTTCGCCCTCCTCGCCACGTTCAAGAAAGGCGGCGCCACGGGAATCGAACCGCATCTCGACGAGCCGGCCGAAAGCCGCTTGTGGTCGCGCTATCCGCGCCTGCTCGCCGATCACCATCTCGTCGAGTTCATCTGCGACTATCTCCGGATGATGACGGTCAATTTCGAGGATCCGCATCAGCTCGCCGAAGCGATGGAGAATGACATCGAGCGCCATCATCACGAGGAGCTCGCCCCCCAGCATGCCCTCCAGGTGATGGCCGACGGCCTGCCCGCGATCGGCATCGTCGCCGCGGTCCTCGGGGTGATCAAGACGATGGGCTCGATCGACCAGCCCACCGAGATTCTCGGCGCGATGATCGGTGGCGCGCTCGTCGGCACCTTCCTCGGGGTGCTTCTGTCCTACTGCTTCGTCGGCCCGCTCGCAGCCAAGCTGCTTCAGGTCGTCGAGGCCGAGTCCATGCCCTTCTCGATCGCGAAGACCGCGATCGTCGCTTACGCTCAGGGCGTTCCGGTCCAGGTCGCGATCGAGATCGCCCGCCGAATGGCGCCTTCTGCTTTCGCGCCCACCTTCCACCAGCTCGAAACTGCGCTCGACGAGGCCAAGAATGAACTCAATGCCGTCCCGGCCTGAGGATGACGCGGACGCGCGATCATTGCGCCTGCCGGCAAACGGCACGACCGTCGTCGCCGAGGACTTGCGCACCCGCCTGGTCCTGGCGTCGGATCTCGATCAGGAGATTATCATCGATGCCGGCGATGTCGAAACTGTCGGCCAGGCCGTCCTCCAGCTGCTTGTCGCTGCGCGAAGCGAAGCGCTGCGTACCGGCCGCCCCTTCGCCATCGCCAATCCGAGCTCTGCCTTCAGCGAGCGCGTGACGGCCTGCCGGCTCGCCGGCCCGCTCGGCCTCGAAATCGGGGAAGGTGCCTTCCAGTGAGCAAGCTCATCCTCACCGTCGACGATTCCGCGAGCATGCGCATGCTGCTCAAGACCTCGCTCAGCGCCCAGGGTTTCCGGATCGAGAGCGCCAACGATGGAGTCCAGGGCCTCGAGCGCATGCAGGAGGTCGAGCCGGACCTGCTGATCACCGACATCAACATGCCGCACATGGACGGTTTCGAGCTGATCGAGGCGGTGCGCGCGCTGCCCCGGTTCCGCGGCACTCCGATCCTCGTGCTGTCGACCGAATTCACCGACGACAAGAAGGCCCGCGCCCGCGGCGCCGGAGCGACCGGCTGGATCACCAAGCCGTTCGACCCGGTGAAGCTCGGCTCGGCGATCCGAAAAGTCTGCCCGTGAGCGACGATCTCGCCGAAATCCAGGCGATCTTCTTCGAGGAATGCGCCGAGGGGCTGATCACGGCGGAGCAAGGCCTTTCGGCGATCGCGGCCGGTGACACCTCGCAGGAAGTATTGGCCCGCGTTTTCCGCGCGGTCCATTCGATCAAGGGCGGTTCGGGCGCCTTCGGCCATGCCGACCTGCTGGCCTTCTCGCACATCTTCGAAAGCCTGCTCGACGAGGTCCGTTCGGGCGGGGTTGCCCCGACCGCCGAGGTCACCCACGTGATGCTCACCGCGTTCGACATGCTTTCCGACCATGTCGCCGCTGCGCAGGGCCAGGCGTCGCCCCCGGACGATGCCGTTGTACGCGCTTGCCTCGAGAGGGTGCTCGCGAGCAAGGGAGCGGCCGCTGCGGCCGCGCCAGACCCGGCGGATAATCTGGACCATTTCGGATTCATTCCGGTCGCAGCCGGGCTCGAAGCTTTCGATCCGTTCGATTTCGCCCCTATCGTGGCCGATCTCGACCATTTCGAAACTGCCCCGTGCGACTGGCTCGTCCGATTCCGTCCGTCGCGCGCCGAGCTCGCACATGGCGGCGAACCGATGCTGCTTATCCGCGAGATCGAGCGCATGGGCGGCCGGGTCGAGTCGGTGTCGCTCGGCCGGCTCCCTGAGCTGCGCCTCCTCGATCCCGAAGACGCCTATTTCGACTGGACGCTTTCGGTTCCGGCCTCGGTAGACCGCGCCGAGATCCTCGAATGCTTCGACTTCGTTTCCCCCGATTGCATCGTCGAGGTCGAGCGTGCCGCAGTGCCGGACACAGGGCCCGCGCCTCCCGCTGTCGACCCCGATCCATCCGAACATTCGGGCGACCGCGCACCTCCGCAGGCCAAGGGCCTTCCGATCGATGCGCCGGCGCAGACCATCCGGGTGGATCTTGGCAAGCTCGACATGCTGCTCAACCTGGTGGGCGAGCTCGTCATCCGGAACTCGATCCTCGCCGACCGGCTGCCGCCGGCGGAC
>JAQGLD010000185.1 GCA_028293055.1 Alphaproteobacteria bacterium | reverse complement strand
CGGAGGCGATCAGCGTCCCCCGCCTCGAGGGTTGGCCGAGCGAGGCCGAAACGCTCGCTTATTACGAAGCGACCTCGGGCCGCCGGATCGCCCATATCGACTATTTCATCGTCATGGCGGCCTTCTTTATTGCCACCACCTTGATCCGTCAGGCCGACATCGGCGCCGCCAACGGGAAGCTGCCGGCCGATACCCGAATGGGTCACGACAATACGGCGACCCAGATGATCGCCCAGCGCCTCGGCCTGAAGGTGCCCGACCTTTCACCCGACTTCATCCGCCACCGTCAGCTCGACAGGCTTGCGAAACCCCCGTCCTGAACAACGGGGGATCGTGTTCCCCAGTGAAGCCCGTGATCCGGCCTCACGGTCCCTCAGACTGGTTCCCGGCCTTCGCCGGGAAGCGACTGAGCTGAAGCGGGTGACATGACGAAACCGCCAGCCACTGCGCAGTCGAGATCCTCTGGAGTATCGAGATCGATCATCAGGCCAGGCGCCTCGATCACTGCATCCGGCCGCACGCCCTGATTGCGATGGGCGATGAAGCTGCCCGGCCCGAAGCGAAACCCGAAATCGATTCCGGCCGCGACGGCGACCGCGTTAGTCCCGGTGCGGTGACGGTCCGGCGCAATCGCCACGCCGCTTGATTCGGCAGCGTCGATCAGTGCCTCCACGTCGCCACTCGACAGCAATGGCAGATCCGGGTGGATCACGACCAAGGGCACTGCGCCGAGCAGGAAGCGTGCGGCGCTCAGCTCGTCGTTAAGGCCGCGACCAGCATCCGCGATCCAGTCCTCGCTCCAGTCCGCAGGCGCCGACGCGGACAGGAGGTGGATGGATCCGATCCTGTCGCACCCCCGCAGCGCCAATGTCGCGTGCTCCAGAAGCGTTTCGGTCAGTCGCTTGCGCTCAGCGGGGGAGAGGACGCTGGCCAGCCGATTCTTGCGCTCCGCCGCCGGCTTGAGCGGCAAGATCGCGGTCCACTTCACGATCGCAGGCTGCGCGCCAAGCTCAGCGCAGCCTGGGCGACGCGGATGCGATCGTCGAGGTCGTTCATCAGAGTATCGCAACGGGCCTGCGGAACGCCCGACACGTCGTCCCGGTCGCCTTCGTCGATCAGGATCCCGTCGATCAGCCCGCAATAATGGTCGGCAATCGATTGGGCGCTCACCTCCATCCCGATCTCGCGCATCAGCTTGGCCGTGGGCCCCTTCACTGCTTCGCCGCCGACCAGGGGCGAGATCGCGACCACGGGCGCGCGGGCTGCGGCGAGCGCGTCGCGGATGCCGGGCACGGCGAGTATCGGATCGACGCTGAGGAAAGGGTTGGACGGCGCGATCAGGATTGCCGCGGCGTCCGGATCGGTCAGCGCCTCGATCACGCCGGGGGCGGGGGCGGATGCCTCGGCGCCGGCGAAATCGATCGCATTCACTTCGGGCGCGCAGCGACGCTCGACGAAGTAACGCTGGAACTCGAGCTCGCCTTCGTCGGTGGTCAGGCGGGTCGCGACCGGATCGTCGCTCATCGGCAGGACCCGGCTCTCGAGACCGAAACGGGACGCCAGATCGGCGGTGACCTCGCTCAGGCTCCGTCCCGCCTTCATCCAGGCGGTGCGCAGCACGTGGATGGCAAGGTCGCCGTCGCCGAGCAGGAACCAGTCAGGGCCTCCGATTTGCCTGAGCGTATCCATGAAGGTCCACGTCTCGTCGGCGCGCCCCCAGCCCTTGGCCGTGTCGGCCTTGCCGGACAGGGTGTAGAGCAGGGTATCGATGTCGGGGGAGATGCACAGGCCGAGATGCTCGACATCGTCGCCCGTATTGACGATCGAGACGATCAGCGACGGGGTGATTGCGTGGGCGAGACCGAGCACTAGCTTGGCACCGCCGATGCCGCCGGTCAGCACGATGACCTTGGCGTCGCTCATCGGAACAGATCCTCAGCGAGCGGGCGCACGAGGCTCGACGCGTTGTTGCAAGGCGCGTCGGCGTGGGCGCCTTTGACCAGGACTGCTGGCACGCCTTCCGAGCCTTCCCCCATGGCCAGCCCCGCCGCGGAAGCGATCAGGTCGGCGAAGCCTATCTGGGTCGCCTCAAGCCGCCGTCCGTTCCGGTCGAGCTCGCCACGCCGATCGATCAGGCTGGGCAGACCGAAGGCGCCGATCGCCACGTTGACCACGCCCTGGCGCCACGGTCGGCCAAAGCTGTCCGAGACGAGTATGGCGGGGGAGGCGCCCCAGCGGGTCTCCAGCGCGGCATGAAGCTTCCTCGCGGACGCATCTGGATCGGCGGGAAGCAGCAGGACCGTTTCGTCGTCCGGCGTACCCAGGTTCGATCTGTCTATTCCGGCATTGGCGAGCACCACGCCGATATGGTGCCGCGCAATCAGCACGTTCGGGGCCGCCCGCACGATGTCACTCGACTCGCGGAGCACCAGCTCGACGATTCGCGGATCCTTCAGGGTGATCGCGGCAAGTTTGCCAGCGCGCTCGGAGGGCGAGACAGTGCGGAGCGAGACGAAGCGGCCCTCCGCCTTCGAGACGATCTTCTGGGTCACCACCAATATGTCGCCGGCCTCCACCGCATACCTCTGGCGCTCGACAGCGGCACCAAGCTCGTCCGCGAGATCGCAGCCAGGCGCGATTTCACCGATCCCGAGCAAAGGTACGATCTGGATCATGTGGTGGCTCAGGCGAGGGGCGCGTCGGCGACGCCAGTGATCCGGACGCCGGCTCCGTCGATCTGATAGGCCTTGTTGAGGAAGATCAGCACCGAGGTGAGCGCTTCCGCCGCCGCCGAATTGGCCAGAGGTCCCCCGTGCAGCGCCCGTAATCCCATCAACCCGGCGAGCGAGACGACGATCTCCCGCGCGGCCTTGTCGTCGCCGAAAACGAGAATGTCGCAACCGACATCCTCGTCCTTTATCAATTTGTGCGCAGCGACATTGTGGAAGGCAGAGACCAGCGTAACTCCTTCGCCGAGCAGCCGTTGGGCGCGGACCGCAGCGCTGCCTTCGGGGGGCAGCTGCACCCGCATCACCTTCGGCGGCATCAGCGGCACCGTCGTGTCGACCACGATCTTGCCCTGCAGATAGGGCGCGATTTCGCGCAAGGTGGCGTCCTGGGCGGCAAAGGGCACCGTGATGAAGACGATCTCGCCAGCCTCGGCGGCGCTCCGATTGTCGGTTCCGGTGATTGCGAAACCGAGCTCCGCCGCCACCTCCTCGGCGCTTTCGCGAGAGCGCGAGCCGATCGTCACCGGCTCGCCCGCTTTGGCGAGGCGCCGCGCGATCGCGGCGCCCAGCTTGCCGGTGCCTCCGACGATCGAAATCTTCATGTTGTCCACCTCCAATTTCGGGCGAGCGCTCAGCGCCTCCCGATGCAGCGATCGGCGGGGATTGGGAAGTCCCTCGTCATGGACAGGCCGGTGTCAGGCCCACCGCCTCGGCGGGCCCTTCGATCCGGCCGTAGAGCGTGGTTCGCTGGCGGACGGGCCGGCCCGCGGTTTCGGCGATCTCGCGCATCGTGGCGGAATCGCAGAGCTGGCCGTGCTGGCCGCCCGCTGCTCGAGTAATCGATTCGTCCATCAGGGTTCCGCCCAGATCGTTGGCGCCGGCGGCGAGCGCGAGCCTGACGCCCTCGCGGCCGAGCTTGACCCAGCTCGCCTGAATGTTGGGGATCAGCGGATGGAGCGCGAGCCTGGCCACTGCATGCATCAGAACGGCTTCCCGAGCGCTCGGGCCCGATCGCGCGCGGCCCTTGCGCCAGATCGGGGCTTCCATGTGGACGAACGGCAAGGGGACGAACTCGGTGAAGCCGCCTGTATCCTCCTGAAGCCGGCGGATGGCGAGGAGATGATCGGCCCAGTGTCGATAGGAGTCGACATGGCCGAACATGATCGTCGCCGTCGACCGAAGCCCCACTTCGTGGGCATTGCGCATCACATCGAGCCATTCGCGCGTGTCGAGCTTGTCGGGGCAGATCAGGGCGCGAACCTCGTCGTGCAATATCTCCGCGGCGGTACCGGGCAAGGTCGACAAGCCCGCGTCGCGCAGTCGGCCGAGATAGACGTCGAGGGGCACGTCCAATGTGCTCGCGCCGTGGCTGACCTCGAGCGGCGAGAAGGCATGGATGTGGATCGAAGGCGCCGCCTTACGAACCGTCCGCAGCACATCGAGGTAGAAATTGCCGTCATAAGCGGGGTGGATCCCGCCCTGGAGGCAGACTTCGGTGGCGCCGCGCTCCGCGGCCTCGGCCGCCCGGCGGCCAACTTCGTCGAAATCGATGCGGTAGGCCGGTCCACGCTCCGCCTTCGTGCTGCCTTTAGAAAAGGCGCAGAAGCCGCATTTGTAGAGGCAGATGTTGGTATAGTTGATGTTGCGATTGACCACGAAGGTCACCGTGTCGCCGGCCACCTCCCGGCGAAGCCAGTCGGCGGCTTCGACGACGCGGGCGGCGTCGGGGCCGTCCGCCTCGAACAATCTGATCAGGTCGGCACCGTCGAGCGGCTGACACTCCGCAGCGCGGGCGAGGATCGAGTCGATCTCCGCGCTTGCCGAGCCGCGAGGTGGAGCAAAAACCATCTTCGTCGTCGCGCCCGCGCGCCACGCGTCGGTCACGGGGAGACCGCGCGCATCGACCGAGCGGCGGACGATCGTCGCAAGGCGAGGGGCCAGCCATTTCTCCGGAGTGCGCGCATGGGCCGGGGCGATGGCGAGCCGCTGACGAAGCACGCGCCCCGCGGCCTGGGTGCGGAGGTCGAGCGCGTCGAGATGCGGCCACGGAGCCTCGGGGTTCACATGGTCGGGAGTGACCGGCGACACCCCGCCCCAGTCATTGACTCCCGCTTCGAGCAGAAGGGCGAAATCGTCGGGCCGGTGGAGGTTGGGCGGAGCCTGGATGCTCATTTCCGCACCCAGGATCAGACGCGCGGCCGCGATCGTCCACAGATGGTCCTCAATCGCCGGCTCGGCATGGCCGCTCATCCTTGTTCGCGGCTTGGCCCGGAAATTCTGGATGATGACTTCCTGGATATGGCCGAAGCGGCGGTGGAGGTCGCGGATTGCGAGCAGGGCGGCGATGCGCTCGTCGCGAGTCTCGCCGATGCCGATCAGGATTCCGGTGGTGAACGGGATTGCCGCTTCACCCGCCACTTCGATCGATCGCAGTCGGGCCTCCGGAATCTTGTCCGGCGATCCGAAATGAGGGCCGCCGCGTTCGGAAAGACGGTCGGACGCGGTCTCCAGCATCAGTCCCATCGATGCCGACGATTCGCGCAATCGAAGATAGTCTGCTTGGTTCATCAGCCCGGCATTGAGGTGGGGGAGCAATCCGGTCTCGGTGAGGACAGCCTCGGCCGCCGCGCCGAGATAATCGAGCGTCGACGCATATCCGGCGCCCGCGAGATGATCGGCTGCGGTTCGGTAGCGGGCTTCTGGACGATCGCCGAGCGTGAACAATGCCTCCCGGCATCCCGCCGCGACTCCGGCCTTGGCGATCTCCAGCACCTGCTCGATCGAGAGATAGGCTGCGCCCAGACGGCGCGGAGCTTGCGCGAAGGTGCAATAATGACAGACATCCCGGCACAAGTGGGTCAGCGGGATGAAGACCTTGCGCGAGTAGGTGACGACCGGGCCGAAGCCCGCAAGGGTCAAATGCTCGCTTTTCGCCATGAGGG
>JAQGLD010000165.1 GCA_028293055.1 Alphaproteobacteria bacterium | reverse complement strand
AGCCATCGGCTTCACCCACAATTTGCCGAGGCTTTCGAACACCAATTGACTTCCGTCCGGAGAGGCCTTGGCCCAGCGCACCATCCTGGTCTGGAAATGGTCCGGAGCGACGTCGATCTGGGGGTGGGTCGCGTCGATCACCACCCGGTCGTCGTTGACCCGGAACGGTATCACGCTCGCATTGGCGCCGTCCGAGCCGACCCGCCTTATCTTGCCGCCGGCCCAGAAGACGACGTCCCTGCTGTCCGGAGTCCAGGCCATGTTCGGGTAGACCCCGGTCACCGCCCAGGTCTCCTGCACATCCTGGTCGAGCGAGTCATAGATCTTGCGCTCCTCGCCCGAGACGAGGTCCTTCACATAGAGCTTGGAGCGCGCCCGCTCGCGGCGGACGAAGGCGATCTTCCTGCCGTCGGGCGAGGGGGTGGGCCGCACCGAGCCGCCGACCCCGGAAACCATTGTCGTCACTTCGCCGCTGTCGAGATCGTAGCTCTCGATGTCGAACAGGTCGGTGTTCGAATCCTGGGCATATTGGAAGATCGGCCCGGGCGTGATGTTGCGAGTATAATAGATGTGCCTGCCGTCGGGGGCGTAGATCGGTTCCCCCAGCTCTTTCTGGTGCTGCTCGCTGACCCTCTTGACCAGCGGCACTCCGCCGCCGCCAGAGACGTGGTAGAGCCACACCTCGCCGGTGCCGAGCGAGCGGCCAGTGGTGAAATGCTTCTTGGCGACGATGAAGCGGCCGTCCGGGCTCCAGCTCGGCTGGTTGAGCAGGCGGAAATCCTCCTTGGTCAGCTGGCGCTTGTCGGAGCCGTCCGAGTTCATGATCCACACATTGTCGCCGCCGCCGCGGTCGGAGACGAAGGCGATGCGCCGCCCGTCGGGGGAGAATCGCGGCTGCTGCTCGTAGGCGAGGCCCTCGGCGATCCGGGTCGGAGTGCCGCCCGCGATCGGCAGCGTGTAGATATCGCCGAGCAGATCGAAGGCGATCGTCCGGCCGTCCGGCGAGACGTCGACATTCATCCAGCTGCCATTGTCGACATTGATGCGGATCTGGCGCGTGGTCATTCCGGGGGGCGCATTGACGTCCCACTTGGCCGGCTTGTTCGTCGCGGCGGCGGCTGGGGTCCGGCCGGCAGTGGGGACGAGCGCGCCGGTGACCTTCTGGCCGGGATTGGCGGCCTGGTTCTCGGGCGCCTGGGTCTCCTGCACCGGTTGGTCGGGCGCCGGCGCCTTGGGCGGGGTCTGCGCGGCTGCGACGCCTGGATAGTGTCCGATCGCAAGCAGGGTCGCGATCACTGCGGTCACTCGATAGCGCATGGTTTTCCTCCGGAGCCTGGCCGCTTCTTAGGAGCGAAGCGGGCCGGGGTAAAAGCCCGATCTGCCAACGACAGAAAACGCCCGCCCGTCGAGCCGCAATCGGGCAGGCTTGGAACGACCCTGCGCGGCTGCGGTTGACTCCATCGCAGCAGCGACAAGGGGAATCGCACATGGCTACGACCGATAGCGCGACCCGGAGCCTCGTCATCTCCTGTCCCACCGACGGCGCCCTGAACCGAGTGCCGGGCGGCCGGCTCGGCCAGAATCCGAAATGCGGGAAGTGCGGACACCCGCTCTTTCAGAGCAGGACCTTGGTCCTCGATTCGGCGAATTTCGATCTTCATGCGAGCCGCAGCGACCTTCCGCTGGTCATCGATTTCTGGGCGGGCTGGTGCCAGCCTTGCCGGATGATGTCACCCGCCTTCGAGGCTGCGGCGGCCCTGCTCGAGCCGCGGGTGCGGCTCGGCAAGCTCGACACCGAGGCCGAGCAGGCGATCGCAGCGCGCTACCGGATCCAGGGCATACCCTGCCTGATCATGATCTCGAAAGGCCGCGAGATCGCCCGCACCGCCGGAGCGATGATGACTGCGGGGATCGTGAAATGGGTCGAGCAGGCGCTGGCGTCGATCTAGGTTGCGGCGCCGCCGGGAACAGCCTTTTGGCGGTCTGGCCGCGCGCGCGATCGGCGCCTAGGGCGCTGATCATGCTCGTCCCCCTGCTGACCGTGCTGCTCGCCATGTCCGCGATGGAGCTGGTCGCCACGCTCGCGCACAAATATGTGATGCACGGCTTCGGCTGGGGCTGGCACCGATCCCACCATGCGCCGCGCGCCGGCCGGTTCGAGAAGAATGATCTCTACGCCCTGGTCTTTGCCGCGATCAGCATGGGCTGGTTCGTCGGCGGCGGCGGACCTTCCTCGATCCTGTGGTGGATCGGCGTCGGCACGGCCTTGTACGGGCTCGTCTACGCTCTGCTCCATGACGGGCTGGTCCACCGCCGGCTACCGGTCGGGCCGGTGCCGCGTTCCGCCTATCTGAAGCGGCTCGTCCAGGCCCACCGGCTCCACCATGCCACCAGGGGGCGAGAGGGCGCGGTCTCCTTCGGATTCCTTTATGCGCCGCCGGTGCCGAAGCTGGTCGCCCGGCTGCGCGCATCGAAGCCGGGATGAGCCCGCTTCGCCAGGGCGCGACCGGACTGGCGCTGGCCGCCGCGATGATCCTCGCCTGGGCCGCGCTCCAGGTCCTGGGCGCCCGCCTGCACGGCGAGGCGATGGCGGCGGCTGCAATCCTGCTCGTGCCGTCGATCTGCTGGCTCGATGTCGGCCTGTTCATCGTGGCGCACGACGCGATGCACGGCTCGCTCGCACCGGGGCGGCCTCGGCTCAACCGCCTCGTCGGCGGGCTCGCGCTCGGCCTCTATGCGGGCTT
>JAQGLD010000137.1 GCA_028293055.1 Alphaproteobacteria bacterium | reverse complement strand
TCCCATTGGCCGACGACGAGCATGGTCGGCACGGTCAGCTTGTGCGCCGCCATCCACTTGTCGACCGCCTGGAGCGACCAGAATTCGGTATAGGCCGGATTCTCCATCACCTTGCGCACCGACGGATAGCCCTCGATGCCGTATTGACGGGCATAATCGCCGACCGATCCGGCTTCCAGCCAGCGGGTATAATCGTCGCCGGCGCCGTGGGCGATCGCAGCGCTGCCTTCGGCCTTGCCGGTGCTCATCTCGACGAAATAATCGAGGCTGCCGGTGCGGAAGGCGCCGTTGTGGAAATCGTCGTCGCCCATCCAGGTGTCGACCATCGGGCTCTGCGGCACCGCCGCCTTCAGCGCCGGATGCGGGTTGATCTCGGCCATCAGGGTGGTGAAGCCGAGATAGGAGCTGCCGATCACGCCGACCTTGCCGCTCGTCTCCGGGACATGCTTTACCAGCCAGTCGATCGTGTCCCAGGCGTCGGTCGATTCATCGACCCGGGTGCTGTTCAGCGGACCGACCAACGGCCGCGTCATCACGAATTGGCCCTCCGAATTGTGGAGGCCGCGTATGTCCTGATAGACTCGGATATAGCCGTCCTCGAAATATTCGGCGTCCATCGCTGCGAGGATCTCGGTGCCCTTCTGCCTGTCGGTTCGCGAGGCCGAGCCCTTGGCGTCATAGGGCGTGCGCGACAGTAGGATCGGCGCGTTGCGGGCGCCCTTCTTGAAGACGATGACGGTGTAGAGCTTCACGCCGTCGCGCATCGGCACCATCTCGACCCGCCGGACGAAATCCGCCTCGGGCCGGACCTTCTCGTAGCTCGCCACCACGTCGGGAGTCATCGGCGTGACCGGCGGCGGCGCGGCGTTGAGGGCGGTTGCGGTAACCAGGAACAGGGCGACGGCCGAACGGCGCAGCGGGAGGGTTTTCATGTCGCGGGGTTAGGAGCCGGCGCCGGACTCGGCAAGTGCGGGCGCCGCAGGGCGCTTTCGCGATAATGCGAGGGGGTCGTGCCGGTCGCCGCCCTGAAGCGCCGGCTGAAGCTGCTATGATCGGTGAAGCCGGCCTGCAGGGCGACTTCGGCGATCGACCGGCCGCTGCCGATGAGGCGCAGCGCCTCCTCCATCCGCACCCTCTGCTGGTAGGTTCGCGGAGTGACTCCGAGCACCTTGCGGAAATCGCGCTCGAGCTGCGAGATCGACACTCCGGCCGACCGCGCCAGCCCGGCGCAATCGAGCGGCGCGTCGAACCGGGCGCGCAACTGCCTGAGCGCCGCCGCGAAGCGTTCGAATCGGGCGTCGCAGCTGAAATCGAGCCGCATTCGCCGGCTGGTGCCGACGATTCCGACCACCTCTCCGCCAGCGCCGCGCAAGGGAGTCTGGTTGAAAATGATCCAGACCGGCGCCCGACGGACTCCGCGCACCTCCTCGACCCGGTCGGTAATCGTGCAGCCGGCGAGCACGCTGCGGTCGTCCATCTCGTAGCGGGCAGCGTCCCCCGTCGCGTAGATGTCCCGCGCGGTGCGGCCGATCAGTTCGGATCGAAAGCGGGCGCCGCACAGGTCGAGCATCGCGCGGTTCGCGGCGACATATCTCTGCTCGGCATCCTTGACGAAGAAGGGGTTGTCGACGAGCGGCTCGAAGATCGCCTCGAGGAGGTCGAGGGAGGTGAGGCCGAGCATTCTGTCCATTGCGACGGGCCTCCGGGCGCTGAGCTTCAGACTATGCCCAAATCGGCAGCTTCGCAAACAGACGCGACAAGACCAGGGCGCCCGGATCCGGCATGTTTCGCCGTGAAGCCAAAGGTGTCCGATCGGCGGCGGCTATGGAGTATTCGGGATGTTTTTCGAGCGGCTTGCCCTCAGCCTCGCTTCGATCGCCGCTTCGGCGAGCGCCGCCGCACTTACGAGTCCGCAGGTCGCGCCGGCGCTTCGCGGCGATTGGGGGCTCGACCTGGCGGACCAGGATAGATCGATCAGGCCCGGCGACGATTTCGCACGCTTCCAGAACGGAGGCTGGGTCGCTCGGACCCGGCTGGGACCGAATGTGTCGGTCGAATCCTATTGGCGCGATGTACGATTGCTGGCGTCGCGGCAGGTGAGCAGCCTGCTCGACTCGCTCGACCAAAGCGGCGCGGCCGAGAGCCCGGCGATCGCCAAGGCCGCCATCTTCCATCGCGCCGCGATCGACTCGCAGGCGGCCGAAGCCGCGGGGCTCGCACCGCTCCAACCCGAGGTCGAGGCGATCCGCGCGGTTTCCGGGCCAGGGCCATTCGCCGCCTTGGTCGGCGCCGCCGAAGGCCCCGGTACGCTGCGCGCACCGTCGGTGCGGGTCAATCCGGGCCGCGGAGTCTTTACCCTTGCGATTGGTCCGGACGCGCGCGACCCCGGGCGGGAGGCGGTCTATCTCGGCCAGGGCGGCCTGATGCTGCCCGGACCGGAATATTATTCGGATCCGTCGCTGGCCGATATCAAGCTTTTCTATCGCGATCACGTCGCGCGGACGCTCGCGACGATTGGCTGGGAGTCGCCGGTATCGCGCGCGGACGAGATCGTGGCGCTCGAATCGCGGATCGCGGCGGTGAGTTGGTCGCACGCCAGGCTGCGCGACCCCGCCCAGACCTACAATCCCATGACCCCGGCGGAGCTGGCCCGGTTGGCGCCCGGCTTTGACTGGCGCGCGTTCCTGGGCGGTGCCGGGCTGGCTTCGGTCGGGCGGGTCGTGGTCGATGCACCGTCGGCCGTTGCCGAGATCGCCGCGATCGTCGCCGCGACCCCGCTCGATCTGCTCAAGGCGCGGCAGGCCTATGCCACGGCCGAGCTGGCGGCGCCCTGGCTGGACTCGCCGCGGCGCGCCGAAGCCGCTGCCTTCCAGGCGAGGGTCCAGCAGGGCCTGCAATCGCCCGGGCGGGCGTTCGAAGCAGAGAAATGGCTCGAAGCCTGTCTGCCCGATGCGCTCGGCGCGCTTTACGCCGCGCATTATTCGTCGCCGGCGGACAAGAAGGCGGCCGAGCAAATGGCCCGCCTGCTCAAGGCTGCGATGGACCGGCGGCTCGAACGCCTCGCCTGGATGAGCCAAGCGGGTCGCGCCGCGGCGCGCCGCAAGCTCGCTGCGATGCGCGTCCACATCGGATTTCCCGACCGGTTCGACGATTATGCCGGCCTCGAAATCCGTCCGGGAGATCTATACGGCAATGTCCGGCGCGCCGCGGCCTATGCCTGGCGTCGGGACGTTGCCCGGCTCGGGCGGCCGATCGACCGGTCGGAATGGCAGCTCGCGCCTTTCTACCCGCAATATGCCTATATACCGGCGGCGAACCTGGTCGAGATTCCGGCCGCTTTGCTGCTGCCGCCCTTCTTCGATCGGCGCGCCGATCCTGCGGTCAATTACGGCGCGGACGGCACCATCCTCGGTGCGATGATCGCCAGCGCCTTCGGCCTGAGCGGAATTCAATATGACACGGCCGGCCGGCTGCGGCCGTGGCTGCCGCCGGCGGATTCGGCGCGGCTCTCGGCTTTCGCCGCCCGGCTCGATCGGCTCTACTCGGCAGAAGCGCCGCTGCCCGGAATCCACATCAAGGGCGAGTTGGTCGTCGACGAGGCGCTCGGCGATCTAGGCGGGGTCGAGATCGCGCTCGATGCCTATCATGCCTCTCTGGGCGGCCGGGCCGCGCCGGTTCGCGACGGCCTCGACGGCGAGCAGCGTTTCTTCCTGGCCAGGGCGCAGATGTGGCGAGCGATCTTCTCGCCCG
>JAQGLD010000129.1 GCA_028293055.1 Alphaproteobacteria bacterium | reverse complement strand
CAGATTTCGACGGACTCAGGGCGCGGCTCTTATCCGGCCGCGGCACCCCGTCGCAGGGCGGCGCTGGGCTGGCTCCTCCTCCTTGTCCTGATCGCCGGGCTGGCGGCACTGTGCTGGCCGAGGCTCGAGCTTCTGATGCGCCGCGGCGCCGTTCCGGTCGCGCCGCCCAGCGGGGTCGCAGCCCCCGGCGGGGCCGCCCAGGTGGCCGCGAGGCCGGCGAAGCATGACTACCCGCCCTGCACCGCGACGCGGACCGACAGCTGCGTGCAGAAAGACGGCAAATAAGGTCGCCGGTCAGGCCCTAGGCCGAAGATCCGACGAGGCCTTCCCCGCCCGGCACCGCATTCGGCCTCGACGCGCGCGCCGGAACCAAAGCGCGGCCGTTCACGATCAGATCGGGGACGATCAGGCTGGCGACGATGAACCCCCAATAGAGCGCGGTCGTCCGGTCGTGATCGAGCCCGGGCAGCAATGCGTCCGGAATGATCCGGGTCAGCACGAAGGTGTAGGTGAGCCCGAGACTGCGCCCGATCCAGAGACGATGCTGGACGAAGTTGCGGTTGAGCGCCGCGAACCAGGCGAACAGGGTGGTGAGGAACCAGAGCGCGCCCATCGTCCCCATCACCCACCAGTTGAGCTCGAATTCGAAGCGGACCACGATGTAGATGGACAGCGAGGCGGACACGAGAACCGCGCCGACATAGACCCGGCCGAGCAGGCGGTGCAGCCTGGGCAGGCGGCGCCTGAGCGTCGTGGAAAGCTGCAGCGGCGCGAGCAGGAAGGCGACCACGCCGCCGCCAACGTGCGGCAGCAGCCACCATCGAAATGATGAGAGGTGGGTCCACATCGGGTCGCCCGGCCGCAGCACATAGGCTTCGTGGGTCAGCAGGGTCGCGAGGGTGAGCAGGAAAGCGAGGAGGATCGCGATCCGCTTGACGCTCGGCCCCCAGTCGATCTCGTCTCTCCGCCGACGCTGCGCAGCCATCCCCATCGCCTGTTCCCTCTCGCGCCCGAGAGAGCGCCTCGCCATTGGCTAGCCGGCCTGGTCGAACGCGCAAGCCCGAATTCTCGGAAAGGGCATGCCAAGGGGAGTCGATCGTGTCGGCGTGCCTCGCCAAGGCTTGCGGTCGCTCTCAGTCGCCCGCCCGTCACTGCTGAGGGATGGCTGGATTCCTGCGTCGCGATGCAAGTATTTTTCGCGCGAAGCCAATATCTGGCCTCACATGGAAGTTACGGAAAACCAATAGGAAAGCATAGTCGCATAAGCCGTGCCGGGGCGCACTTCGCTTCGGCGGGGTTACAGAAATGCAACCCTGCACGACTTCGGTCGTTCAATTGTCAGGGTGCCAGATTCGGCGCCACTGTAGAAGGAATCCCCATGCGTAAATTCATTCTCGCCGCTGCCCTGGTGGGCGCGGCTACCCCAGGCCTAGTGTCGGCTCCGGCCGTGGCCCAGGGTCCCCACGAACGTCACGCCATGCGCGACTGCCAGAAGGACCTCCGCAACTCCGGCAGCAACCGCGAATATCGCCGCGAATCGCGCGATTGCCAGCGCGACATAGCGCGCGCGCAGAACCGCGACTGGCGCACCTATCGCAACTACGATTACAATCGCTACGAGAACGGCAACAATTCTTATTATGCCGACCAATATTATCGCGACGGACGTTATTATCAGGAGCGCCGCCTGAGCCGCAACGACCGGGTCTATCGTGGTCAGGACGGCCGCTATTACTGCCGCCGCAGCGACGGCACGACCGGCCTGATCGTCGGCGCCGCCGCTGGCGGCCTGCTCGGCAACGCACTCGACAATGGCCGTTCGAGCCTGCTCGGCACGCTGATCGGCGCTGGCGCCGGGGCTGCGATCGGCCGCTCGGTCGACCGCAACAACAGCGACGTCCGCTGCCGTTAGGCGATGAACGACCCTCCCTCCCTGCACGCAGGGAGGGAGGGTCCCGGGGCGTGTGTCGGCGGATAGTTCCGCGAGTGGCAACCCACCCTTCGCCATCCATCGAGAGCCGGCTTCTCGCGTTCGCCGGCGACGCTTGGCAGCCCGCACTAACCCGACATTAAGCCCTTTTCGCTAGGACGGCCGACATCGTCCCAGCGAGATCGACATGGCCGTCGTCACCTTCAGCAGACCCGTCGCCTTTCCGACCGCGCTGCTGCGCAATCTCCTCTCTCAGCACCTCCCTCTTTATCGCTGGCAATGCGGCGAAGAGGATATGGGCGGCGCCAACGAGGTGGGCGGTTTTCGTCCCCACGACATCATTACCGGCCGGTCTGCAGACACGGTGATCTTCATCGAGCTGCACTCGACCCTCGGTCACTTCGAAGCTCCGGCGCCGATGCACAAATGGCACCTGCTGGTCGGCGAACCGACTACCGAGCTCAAGACGGTCGCCGACCGGATCACCTTGATCATTTGCTCGACGGTGATGGTCGAGGACGAGCGCGAGGCCCGCTGCCAGCTCAAGGCGGGCGGCAACTGGCTGGGAATCGAGGATCTGACCCGCGCGCTGAAGCTGGTGATCGGCGGCGAGGACATAAAGGTC